>NZ_JARESU010000120.1:0-25410 GCF_046027075.1 Paraburkholderia sp. RL18-085-BIA-A
CTATTCCTATTCCGAGTCCGAGTCCGAGTCCGAGTCCGAGTCCGAGTCCGAGTCCGAGTCCGAGTCCGAGTCCGAGCCCAAACGACGGTCAAACACAAGGTCAGACGCCGAGTCCGAGTCCGAGTCCGAGTCCAAACGACGGTCAAACGCAAGGACAGACGCCGAGTCCAAGCCCCAGTCCAACTCCAACTCCAACCCCAACCCCGACGCCTTCCCCTGCCACCAACACAGCCCGCATCACAGTCGAACGATTCACGAGCTACGTCAACATCCCATACGTGAGCGTCACGATTTGCATCCCGGGCAGCCAGGGCGCCAATCAATGCGCGACGATCGATCACATGCAGGTCGACACCGGCTCGGTCGGCGTACGTGTGCTCGCCAGCGCTTTAGGCTCGGCCCTCGCTGGCAGCCTGCCGGCGCAAACCGGCGCGACCGACGACCCGACGGGCAACGCGCCGATCGCCGAATGCGCGCAGTTCAACTCCGGCTATTCGTGGGGCGCCATCAAACGCGCGGATGTGACGATCGGCAGCAAGGTGGCGGGCAACATGCCAATCCAGGTGATCGCCGACGGCAAGTACTCGACGCCGTCGGACTGTCTGTCGCGCGGCGGCACCAACCTCAACACGGTGGCCGCGATGGGCGCGAACGGCGTGGTCGGCATCTCGCCGGCGCGGCGCGACTATGCGGCGGCCGCGACATCAGTGCTGCCGGGAACCTACTACTACTGCATGTCCGCGACTTCCTGCACGAGCACACGCGTTGCGCTCGACACCCAGGTGATGAATCCGGTCGCCAACTTCACGTCGGACAACAACGGCACGATCATCCGTTTACCCGCGCTGCCGGCGGGCGGTCAGGCAAGCGCGACAGGCGAGCTGGTGTTCGGCATCGGCACGCAGTCGAACAATGCGTTGCCGTCGAACGCGAACATTCTCACGCTCAACCAGTACGGCTATTTCACGACCACGTACAAGGGCAGCCAATATGTCAGCGCAATCGACAGCGGCTCCAACGCGAATTTCTTCACGGACTACACGGTGCTTTATTCGGGTGACTGGTTCGTGCCGACCACCACGCTCAGCCTGTCAGCGATCCTCACGGGCGCGACTGGCGCGTCCACGCCGGTCACCGTGCCGTTCTCGCTAGCGAATGGGGTGTCGCTGGTAGCCAACCAGTATGCGGCCTATGACAGCCTCGGCTCGCCGATGTACAGCATGTTCCTCTGGGGTCTGCCGTTCTTCTACGGACGCAGTGTCTATACCGCGCTCAGCAATTCGACCATTGGCACGCAGACCGGACCGTTCATCGCCTTCTGACCGTTCTGATCGAAAAAGCTACGGCGCAGGTCGATGTTAAAAAGGCCGCCTCGCAAACGAGGCGGCCTCTCGCCGTCCACATAGCCAGCCATCCGCGCAAACCCGCGCGACCTGCAGCCAAACCACACGCAGACCAGACGCAAACCAGACGCAAGCGAACGGCAAGCCAAAGGCAACCACAAGCAACGCACACGCAAAAAACCACTCACCGCGCCCGCGCTACTCCGTTTCCCTCAGCACCTCCGCCACTGTCCCAAAGATCTCCTCGAGTTGCGCCTCCTCGACGATCAACGGCGGCGAGAACGCCAGAATATCCCCCGTATAACGCGTGAGCACCCCCTTCTCGAAGCAGCGCACGAACACGTCATAAGCACGCGCGCCCGGCGCACCCGCGCGCGGCGCCAACTCCACGCCGCCCACCAGCCCGAGATTGCGCACGTCGATCACGTGCCGTTCGCCGCGCAGCCTGTGGATCGCGTTCTCGAACAGCGGCGCCATTCGCGCCGCCCGTTCGAACAGTTGCTCGCGCTCGTACAGGTCGATCGTCGCACATGCGGCGGCAGCCGCAATCGGATGCCCCGAATACGTGTAGCCGTGGAACAGCTCGATGCCGGCAGGCGCGCCGTCGACGATCGCGTCGTGAATCTTCGCGCTTGCCGCGACGGCTCCCATCGGCGCGGCCGCGTTGTTGGTGCCCTTGGCCATCGTCAGCAGATCGGGCGTGACGCCGAAGTATTGCGCGGCGAACGGCGCGCCGAGGCGTCCCCAGCCGGTGATCACTTCGTCGAAGATCAGCAGGATGCCGTGCCTGTCGCAAATCTCCCGCAACCGTTGCAGGTAGCCTTGCGGCGGAATCAGCACGCCGGTCGACCCGGCCACCGGCTCGACGATCACCGCGGCAATGGTCGACGCATCGTGCAGCGTGACGAGCCGTTCGAGTTCGTCCGCGAGATGCGCGCCCCACGTTGGCTGTCCTTTCGAAAACGCCGCCTCCTTGATATTGAGCGTATGCGGCAAGTGATCGACGGCCGGCAGCAGTCCGCCTGAAAACGCCTTGCGGTTCGGCGCGATGCCGCCCACCGAAATCCCGCCGAAGCCCACCCCGTGATAGCCGCGCTCGCGGCCGATCAAACACGTGCGCTGCCCTTCGCCCCGCGCACGGTGATAAGCGAGCGCGATCTTCAGCGCGGTATCGACCGCCTCCGAGCCCGAGTTCGCAAAGAAGATGTGCTTCAGATCGCCCGGCGTATGACGGGCGATTTTTGTCGCGGCCTCGAAGGCCTTCGGATGACCCATCTGGAAGGTTGGCGCGAAATCCATTTCAGCGGCCTGCGCCTGCACCGCAGCCACGATCTCGTCGCGGCAATGACCCGCGTTGACGCACCACAGGCCCGCGGTGCCGTCGAGAATGCGTCGGCCGTCGTGCGACGTGTAGTACATCCCCTTCGCGCTCGCCAAGAGACGCGGCGCGCTCTTGAACTGACGGTTCGCGGTGAAGGGCATCCAGAAAGCGGACATATCGGGTGGACTGACGCCGGTGCGCTCGTTCATGTCGTGTCTCCTGTGTCGATCGGAGTTAGCGCTTCAGCGCTTACTCCGGTCCCATGCAACGCGGTCGATCGGAGTTAGCGCTTCAGCGCTTACTCCGGTCCCATGCAACGCAGTCGATCGGAGTTAGCGGCTTCAGCGCTTACTCCGGTCCCATGCAACGCGGTCGATCGGAGTCAGTGCTTCAGCGCTTACTCCGATCCCATGCAACGCAGTCGATCGGAGTCAGTGCTTCAGCGCTTACTCCGGTCCCATGCAACGCAGTCGATCGGAGTTAGCGGCTTCAGCGCTTACTCCGGTCCCATGCAACGCGGTCGATCGGAGTTAGCGGCTTCAGCGCTGACTCCGGTCCCATGCAACGCAGTCGACCGAAGTCAGTGCTTCAGCGCTTATTCCGATCCCATACAACGCAGTTGCTCGTGTTCAGTCTTTCAGTGTAGCCACAGCATGGCGCATGCACAAAGGCGCGGCGGCCATGCACCGCCGACGGCCGCTGGCGGACGCGCGCGCTTCGTTGCAGCGCGGCGCGCACCCGAACGAGGCGCCTGCTGCGATCCTGCACCACTTTTGCGCCGCGCCGCGCGCCAGGGCCCCGCTGGCGAGGCGCGCCACAGCACGCAACCTGCGCTGTTCGGGTCGAACTTACCGCATGGCATGTGGCTTGCAGTACACAAGCGGCAAGTCATGCGGGACAAGCCCCGCTGGCTGAAATAGACGCCCATAAACAGTCACCATCAATGGCAAGGGGATATCCATGAAACGTCGCAGTCTATTGAAGTTCGGTTCCATGTCCGGCGCACTGGCGCTGGCGGGTCAGGTGCCGTTCGCCAATGCGCAGTCCGAAAGCGGTCCGATCAAGGTCGGCATCCTGCATTCGCTGTCGGGCACGATGGCCATCTCCGAAACATCGCTCAAGGACACCGCGTTGATGACCATTGCGGAAATCAACAAGAACGGCGGTGTGATGGGCCGTCAGATTCAGCCGGTGGTGGTCGACCCGGCGTCGAACTGGCCGCTGTTCGCCGAGAAAGCGCGCCAGCTGATCACCCAGGAAAAGTGCGCGGCGGTGTTCGGCTGCTGGACTTCGGTGTCGCGCAAATCGGTGCTGCCGGTGTTCGAGGAACTGAACGGCCTGCTGTTTTATCCGGTGCAGTACGAGGGCGAGGAAATGTCGCGCAACGTGTTCTACACGGGCGCAGCGCCGAATCAGCAGGCGATCCCCGCGACCGAATATCTGATGAGCGCGGAAGGCGGCGGCGCCAAGCGCTTCTTCCTGCTAGGCACCGACTATGTGTATCCGCGAACGACCAACAAGATCTTGCGCTCGTTCCTCAAATCCAAGGGCGTCCAGGAAGCCGACATTCAAGAGGTCTACACGCCGTTCGGCCACAGCGACTATCAGACCATCGTCGCCAACATCAAGACCTTCTCGCAAGGCGGCAAGACCGCGGTGATCTCGACGGTGAACGGCGATTCGAACGTGCCGTTCTACAAGGAGCTCGGCAACCAGGGGCTGAAGGCGTCGGACGTGCCGGTGGTGGCGTTCTCGGTCGGCGAGGAGGAACTGCGCGGCATCGACACGAAGCCGCTGGTCGGCAACCTCGCGGCATGGAACTACTTCATGTCGCTGCGCAACCCGTCCAACGAGAAGTTCAAGAAGCAATGGGCCACGTGGGTCAAGGACAACAACTTGCCGGGCGGCACGAAGCGTGTGACCAACGACCCGATGGAAGCGACCTTCGTCGGCATCCACATGTGGAAGCAGGCGGTCGAGAAAGCGAAGAGCACCGAGGTGGACAAGGTGCGCGTCGCGATGATCGGCCAGACCTTCGCCGCGCCGTCGGGCTTCACGCTGGAAATGGACGGCAATCACCATCTGCACAAGCCTGTGATGATTGGCGAAGTGCGCGCCGACGGCCAGTTCAACGTGGTGTGGCGCACCAAGACCGCGATCCGCGCTCAGCCGTGGAGCCCGTTCATCGCCGGCAATTCGAGCAAGCCGGACGTGGTCAGTTCGATCCCGGCGTTCCTGAAGCGCTCGCGCGTCGCCTGACAGGACGGCTCGCCGCGGCGGCGCTTGCTAGCCGCGTAGCCGCGTAACGAGCCGGCGTGATCGCACGGCTCACCGCTCACACCCGCCTTGCGTCGGCACGTCGAGAGTGCCGTGGGTTCGTACCGTGAAGGCGGGTTGCGCGCACGCGCAACCCGACGGTTTCTCTCCAAAGGCCATCATGGCGTTTTCATTGTTCAAATCCGCACGACTCTCACGCATCGCGGAAGCCGCGCCACGGGCGCGACGCTTCGCACGACGTAGCATCGCCGGCGCGGCGCTCGTGCTGCTCGCCGGCGCGCCGCTGGCCGCGTTCGCGCTGAGTCCCGCCGATGTCGCGCCGCTCGCCGGCGACGACTTCGACGCCAAATCCGCGGCGATCGACAAGCTGATCGCTAACCACGACAAGGAATCGCTCGCGGTGCTCAAGGCGCTGTCCGACGACAGCGCGCTCGCCACCGACGCGGGCGCCGTGCTGCTGCAAGACGGCGACACCGCACGCGATGCCGTCACCGGCAAGACCGTCGCGGCCGGCGACGCGCAGCCGGTCACGCTGAACAACCTGCTGCGCTCGAAAGTGGCGGGTGCGCTCGCGGGCCTGCAACTCGACTCGGCCGACCGCGCGACCCGCGAAGCCGCGATCGCGTCGCTGCTGCAAAACCCCGATCCGGCGATCAAGCCGCTGGTCGACGCGGCCCGCGCGAAGGAAACCGATCCGGCCTTGAAACAGCGCCTCGACACGCTGTGGGCGATGACCGCATTGCACGACGCCGACCCGGCCAAGCGCCTCGAAGCCGTGCAACTGGTCGCTGCGCGGCACGACCTCGACATGAACGAACTGCTGCGGCCGCTGATCGCGAAGAAAGCGGACGGCAGCTTCGTCGAAGCCGACGACCGCGTGCGCGCCGCCGCGCAAAGCGGCATCGACGAACTCGATGCAATCCAGCGCCGCAGCCAGATCGCCGGCACGCTGTTCGCCGGCTTGTCGCTCGGCAGCGTGCTGCTGCTCGCCGCGCTCGGCCTTGCGATCACGTATGGACTGATCGGCGTGATCAACATGGCGCACGGCGAATTCCTGATGATCGGCGCGTACGCAACCTATGTCGTGCAGAACCTCTTTCAGCGCTTCGCCCCCGGCGCGTTCGACTGGTATCCGCTGCTCGCGGTGCCGGCGTCGTTCGTGGCGGCGGGGCTGGTGGGCATCGTGCTCGAACGGCTGGTGCTCAAGCACCTGTACGGCCGTCCGCTCGAAACGCTGCTGACCACGTTCGGCGTCAGCCTGATCCTGATCCAGGCGACGCGCATGCTGTTCGGCGCGCAGAACGTGCAGGTGATCAACCCGGCGTGGATGAGCGGCGGCGTGACCGTGCTGCCGAATCTGATCCTGCCGTACAACCGGCTGGCGATTCTGGTGTTCTCGCTGATCGTGGTCGCGATCGCGTGGGCGGTGCTGACAAGGACGCGCCTCGGCCTGTTCGTGCGCGCCGTCACGCAGAATCGCCGGATGGCCGCGTGCGTCGGCGTGAAAACCGCGCGGGTCGATTCGTATGCGTTCGCGTTCGGCGCGGGCATCGCGGGTCTCGGCGGCTGTGCGCTGTCGCAGATCGGCAATGTCGGACCGGACCTCGGCCAGAGCTACATCATCGATTCGTTCATGGCGGTCGTGCTGGGCGGCGTCGGCCAGCTCGCCGGCACGGTGATCGGCGGCTTCGGGCTCGGGCTCGTCAGCAAGGCGATCGAACCGTTCTGGGGCGCGGTGCTCGCGAAGATCGCGGTGCTGGTGCTGATCGTGCTGTTCATCCAGAAGCGTCCGCAGGGCATGTTCGCCCTCAAGGGCCGTAGCGCGGAGGCATGAGATGACTTCTGCCACCTCATCGTCAACCTCGCCGGCTCGCGTCGGCGCAACGAACAGCGGCGCATCGGCGTCCGGACGCGATCTCCAGTCCGGCTTCGCGCTCGGCTTGCCGCCGCGTCCCGCGCTGCTATCGCGGCACGCATGGCTCGCGCTGATCGCGCTGATCATCGTGTTCGGGCTCGGCGTGCCGTTCGCCACGCTGGTGGTGCCCGAGACCAGCGCGCTGCATCTGTCCGCCTACGCGATGACGATCGCCGGCAAGTTCATGTGCTACGCGATCGCGGCGCTCGCGCTCGACCTGGTGTGGGGCTACTGCGGCATTCTGAGCCTCGGCCATGCGCTGTTTTTCGCGCTGGGTGGCTACGCGATCGGCATGTACCTGATGCGCGCGATCGGCCACGAGGGCAAGTACGGCAGCGACCTGCCCGACTTCATGGTGTTTCTCGACTGGCATCAGCTGCCGTGGTACTGGGAAGGCACCCAGCATCTCGGCTATGCGCTG
The DNA here is from genome assembly GCF_046027075.1 of Paraburkholderia sp. RL18-085-BIA-A. Classification (NCBI taxonomy): domain Bacteria; kingdom Pseudomonadati; phylum Pseudomonadota; class Betaproteobacteria; order Burkholderiales; family Burkholderiaceae; genus Paraburkholderia; species Paraburkholderia sp. RL18-085-BIA-A. The sequence goes on from NZ_JARESU010000120.1 coordinate 7,278, forward strand.
CTGCTGGTGGTGCTGGTGCCGGCGGTGGTCGCGTGGGTGTTCGGCTTCTTCACGTTCCGCTCGCGCGTGAAGGGCGTGTACCTGTCGATCATCACCCAGGCGATGACCTTCGCCGCGATGCTGCTGTTCTATCGCAACGAAACGGGCTTCGGCGGCAACAACGGCTTCACCGACTTCAAGCGCATCGGCGGCTTTCCGATCACGCATCCGGGCACGCGCACTGCCCTGCTGCTGATCACGTTCGCGGTGCTGATCCTCGCGTTCATCGGCGCGCGCGCGATCGTCACGTCGAAGCTCGGCCGCGTGGTCACCGCCGTGCGCGACGGCGAAACGCGTTTGATGTTCCTCGGCTACAGCCCGCTCGCGTACAAGCTGTTCGTGTGGACCGTGTCGGCGGTGCTGTGCGGAATCGCCGGTGCGTTGTATGTGCCGCAGGTCGGCATCATCAATCCCGGCGAGATGTCGCCGGGCAATTCGATCGAGATGGCGATCTGGGTCGCGGTGGGCGGACGCGGCACGCTGATCGGGCCGATCATCGGCGCGTTCGCGGTGAACGGCGCGAAGAGTTTCTTTACGGCGAACTTCCCTGAATACTGGCTGTTCTTTCTCGGTCTGATCTTCGTGCTGGTTCCGCTGCTGCTGCCCAACGGCATCATGGGACTGATCGAACTCGTGACGCGCAGGAGGAGCCGCTGATGAACGAAAACCCGATGGTTCCTGATCTGGCTTTACCGGAAGAACCCGCTGAACACTCGCTGAGCGGCGTCGCGAGCATGGGGCACGCGGTGGTGCCCGGCGAGATCGACATTTCGCACGGCACGATTCTGTACCTCGAAGACGTGACGGTGAGCTTCGACGGCTTTCGCGCGTTGAACGCGCTGTCGCTCGCGATCGACGCCGGCGAATTGCGCTGCATCATCGGCCCGAACGGCGCCGGCAAGACGACGATGATGGATGTCATCACCGGCAAGACGGAGCCGGACTCCGGCAAGGTGTTTCTCGGACAGTCGATCGACCTGACGCGGATGAACGAGCCGTCCATCGCACGCGCGGGGATCGGCCGCAAGTTCCAGAAGCCGACCGTGTTCGAGCAGCATCCGGTGTGGGAAAACCTCGAACTCGCGATGAAGACCGACAAGGGCTGGTGGGCCTCGTTGCGCGCGCGCCTGGATCGTCAGGCGCAGGCGCGCATCGAGGAAACGCTCGCGCTGATCGGTCTGGAGAGCGAAGCGCGGCGCCTCGCCGGCGAGCTGTCGCATGGACAGAAGCAGCGGCTCGAAATCGGCATGCTGTTGATGCAGCAACCGGCGCTGCTGCTGCTCGACGAACCGGCTGCCGGCATGACCGACGACGAGACCATGCAACTCGCCGAGCTGCTCAACCATTTGCGCGGCACCTGTTCGATGATGGTCGTCGAACACGACATGGAGTTCGTGGCGGCGCTGTCGGGCGCCGCCGGCAAGGTGACGGTGATGGCCGAAGGACGCGTGCTCGCGCACGGCACGCTCGACGAAGTCAAGAAAGACGAGACGGTCATCGAGTCATATCTCGGCCGATGAGTGGGCCGATGAATCAAAGGGTCGAACGCAAATGTTAGAAGTAGACAACCTGAACCAGTTCTACGGCGGCAGCCACATCCTGCGCGATGTGAAGCTCACCGTGCCCGACGGCAAGCTCACCGTGCTGCTGGGCCGCAACGGCGTCGGCAAGACCACGCTGCTGCGCTGCCTGATGGGCGTCGTGCAGACGAAAAGCGGCTCGATCGCCTGGCGCGGCACGCCGATCACCAAACTGCCGACCTATTCGCGCGTCGAGCACGGTCTCGCCTATGTGCCGCAAGGCCGCGATATCTTTCCGCGGCTGAGCGTCGAGGAGAATCTGCTGGTCGGCGCGGCCAGCAAGAAAGCGCCGAAGAAAATCCCCGACCGCATCTACGAGCTGTTCCCGGTGCTGAAGGATATGCGCAGCCGTCGTGGCGGCGATCTGTCGGGCGGTCAGCAGCAGCAGCTCGCAATTGGGCGTGCGCTGATGAGCGACCCGCAATTGCTGATCCTCGACGAACCGACCGAAGGCATCCAGCCGTCGATCATTCAGGACATCGGGCGCACGTTGCGTCAACTGGTCGAGGAAATGGGCATGACGGTGCTGCTCGTCGAGCAGTACTACGACTTCGCGAAAGCCATCGCCGATCGCTACTGGGTGATGAGCCGCGGTGAAATCGTCGCGGGCGGCGAAGGCGCGAACATGGACACCGATGGCGTGCGCGCATTGATCGCCGTCTGATTGTCGTGCGATCGCCGGGTGACGGGCACGCGCAAGCCCGCGTGCTATTCTCGCTGCATCCTCGGGCGGTGCGGCTCGCGCTTGTTTTGGGCTTGCCTCGCGCTTGTTTCGCGAACACGAGTTCGTTCCGCCTTCACACTTCAGACCGCTTGCACGTCGTCCACTCGCATGTCGCTTCACGAAAATCACGCCACGCTCGCTAGTGCGCAAGCCGCGGCGCAAACCGCCGCGCATTCGTCATGGCGCGCGCGTCTCGAACTCGGCTTCGTCAAACAGAACGAGCGCACGACGCTCGCGCACCGTCTGCATGTCGGGCCGTTGCGCGTGCAGCGCCCGCTCTATCCCGAAGGCCATGCGATCTGCCATGCGGTGATCGTGCATCCGCCCGGCGGCGTCGCGGGCGGCGATCAGCTCGATATCAAGGTCGACGTCGGCGCTGGTGCGCATGCCGTCATCGCCACGCCCGGCGCAACCAAGTGGTACAAGTCCAATGGCCGCGCCGCGCATCAGCATATCGCCGTGCGCGTCGGCGAACAGGCGCAGCTCGACTGGCTGCCGCAAAACAACATCGTGTTCGACGACGCTAACGCGCACCTCGATTTCTCGCTGACGCTGGCTGAAGGCGCCAGCGCGATTGGCTGGGATGCGACGCAACTCGGCCGGCAGGCGGCCGGCGAACGCTGGTCGGCGGGCCGCTTGCGGGCGGTGTCGCGCATCGTCGGCGCGCGCGGCGAATTGCTGTGGCTCGAACGCGCAAGCCTCGACGCGAACGATCCACTGCGCGATGCGGCCCAGGGGCTGGCGGGGTTTCCCGCCTACGGCACGCTGTGGGCCGTAGGCGCGGCCTGCGACGACGCGCTGGCCGAGTCGCTGACCGCGCAACTGCCGTTCGACGATTCTTTGCGCGCCGCCGCGTCCTGCGTGACGAACGGTGTGGTGCTCGTGCGCGCGGTGTCGCGCTCGATGGAGACCTTGCAGCACGCGTTGACGCGCTGCTGGCTGCAACTGCGGCCGGTCGTGCATGGCGTCGCGGCGGTGCCTTTGCGGATCTGGTCGACCTGAGTCTTTGCAAGCGGCGTTCGATTTCCGCCGCAGCCTTTCACCTTTGCAAGGCCGCCCCTGCACCAGCGCGGCGCATCCACGCGCCCCAATCGGGTGCGTCACCCCTCTTTTCAACCCGGAGCCCCAAGCTGCACCGCGATGGCACACACCTTGCGTCGCCCTGCGCCACGATGCTGCCGCGCTCTGACGGCAGCCGACCGGCTCGCCGCCATCACCACACCGCCACCACCGCCGACAGACCATGAAACGACCACTGCCCCGCCGCGCACGCCGCGCGTTGCTCGCCGCGCTGCTGTTCGCGCCCATCGCCGCCGACCTCGCCTTTCATGCGGTCGCCGCTCACGCGGATACGCTCGACAATATCGCCAAAACCGGTGTGCTGAAAGTGGCCGTGCCGGAAGACTATCCGCCGTTCGGCTCGGTCGGCCCCGACATGAAGCCGCAAGGCTACGACATCGACACCGCCGCGCTGCTCGCGAAGTCGATGAACGCGAAGCTCGAACTCGTGCCGGTCAACAGCGCGAACCGCATTCCGTATCTGCAGACGGGCAAGGTCGATCTGGTGATCTCGTCGCTCGGCAAGACGCCCGATCGCGAGAAGGTGATCGACTTCTCGACCGCCTACGCGCCGTACTACCAGGGCGTGTTCGGCCCCGCCGACATCAAGGTGAGCGGCCCCGCCGATCTCACCGGCAAGACGGTCGGCGCAACGCGTGGCGCGCTCGAGGAAATCGGCCTGTCGCAGATGGCGCCGAACGCGACCATCAAACGCTTCGAGGACAACAACGCGACCATCGCCGCGTTCCTGTCGGGCCAGGTGCAACTGATCGCCGCGGGCAACATCGTCGCGGCCGCGATCATCGCGAAGAATCCGCCGCGCCGGCCCGAGCCGAAGTTCGTGATCAAGAATTCGCCGTGCTTCGTCGGCATGAACAAGAGCGAGCCGCGCCTGCAGCAGAAAGTGGATGCCGCGATCGCGCAGGCGAAGCAGGACGGCACGCTCAACACGATGTCGAAGAAGTGGTTCGGCGCACCGTTGCCGGCCGACATGTAAGCGCGCCGTTAGCCGGACTTGATACCGTGACCGGCTTTTCGAGCCTGTCTGCGCCGTGGACTCGCCGCGTGCGCGGCAAGCGCTCGCCGCCGTGACGCGCAGCGCCTATCATGGTCGCGGGCGGCCCCTGGCGGGACCGCCGGCACGCCCGTCAATACCGAACGCACACCCAAACACACACATTCGATGAAGCTGACACCTCGCGAGAAGGACAAGCTGTTGATCTTCACCGCCGCGCTGCTTGCCGAACGGCGCCGCGCGCGCGGCCTCAAACTGAACTACCCGGAAGCAATCGCCTTCATCACCGCCGCGCTGATGGAAGCGGCGCGCGACGGCAAGACCGTCGCCGAGGTAATGCACTACGGCACCACGCTGCTCACGCGCGACGACGTGATGGACGGCGTGCCGGAGATGATCCCGGACATCCAGGTCGAAGCCACATTCCCCGACGGCACCAAGCTCGTCACCGTTCACCACCCGATCTCCTAAGCGCACAAGGCAGGCCCCATGATTCCCGGCGAACTCCTCATCGACGACGGCGAACACGAGCTCAACGCAGGCCGCGCCACGGTCACGGTGGTCGTGTCGAATACCGGCGACCGCCCGGTGCAGATCGGCTCGCACTACCACTTCTACGAAGTGAACGAAGCGCTCTCCTTCGATCGCGAAACGGCGCGCGGCTTCCGGCTGAACATCGCGGCGGGCACCGCCGTGCGCTTCGAGCCCGGCCAGGAACGCACGGTCGAGCTGGTCGAACTGGCGGGCGACCGTCTCGTCTACGGCTTCAACGGCAAGGTGATGGGCAAGCTGTGACGCGCGACACGCGCTCCCGTGCCCGAATCGCCCTGCTCATTTCCGGACTCACACCATGTCATTACGCATTGGCCGCCGCGCATACGCGGAAATGTTCGGCCCCACCACCGGCGACCGCGTGCGTCTCGCCGATACCGAGTTGCTGATCGAAGTCGAGCGCGACTTCACCACCTACGGCGAAGAAGTCAAATTCGGCGGCGGCAAGGTGATTCGCGACGGCATGGGCCAGTCGCAGCGCGTGCACGCCGACGTAGTCGATACGGTCGTGACGAACGCGGTGATTCTCGACCACTGGGGCATCGTCAAGGCCGACATCGGCATCAAGGACGGCCGCATCGCCGCGATCGGCAAGGCGGGCAATCCCGACATCCAGCCGAACGTGACAATTGCGATCGGCGCGTCCACCGAAGTGATCGCGGGCGAAGGCCTGATCGTGACGGCGGGCGGCATCGACACGCACATTCACTTCATCAGCCCGCAGCAGATCGAAGAAGCGCTCGCGAGCGGTGTGACCACGATGCTCGGCGGCGGCACCGGCCCGGCCACGGGCACCAACGCGACCACCTGCACGCCGGGTCCGTGGCATCTCGAACGCATGCTGCAAGCGGCCGATGGCTATCCGATGAACCTGGGCTTTCTCGGCAAGGGCAACGTGAGTCAGCCGCAGCCCGCGCTGGAGCAGATCGCCTCCGGCGCGATCGGCCTGAAGCTGCACGAGGACTGGGGCACGACGCCCGCTGCGATCGACAACTGCCTCTCGGTTGCCGACGACACCGACACGCAGGTCGCGATTCACACCGACACGCTGAACGAAGCGGGTTTCGTCGAAGCGACGGTGGCCGCGTTCAAGGGCCGCACGATCCACACGTATCACACCGAAGGCGCGGGCGGCGGCCATGCGCCGGACATCATCAAGGTGTGCGGCGAGGCGAACGTGCTGCCCTCGTCGACCAATCCGACTCGCCCGTACACCGTCAACACGCTCGACGAGCATCTCGACATGCTGATGGTGTGTCATCACCTCGACCCATCGATCGCGGAAGATATTGCGTTCGCCGAATCGCGCATCCGCCGCGAGACGATCGCCGCCGAAGATATCCTGCACGATCTCGGCGCGCTGTCGATGCTGTCGTCGGATTCGCAGGCGATGGGCCGGGTCGGCGAAGTGATCATCCGCACCTGGCAGACCGCACACAAAATGAAGGTGCAGCGCGGCGCGCTGCCCGAGGACAACACGCGCCACGACAACTTCCGCGCGAAGCGCTACGTCGCCAAGTACACGATCAATCCCGCGATCACGCACGGCATCGCGCATGAAGTCGGCTCGATCGAACCGGGCAAGTGGGCCGACCTGGTGTTCTGGGAACCGGCGTTCTTCGGTATCAAACCGTCGCTGATCCTCAAAGGCGGGATGATCGCGATGGCGCAGATGGGCGACCCGAACGCATCGATTCCGACGCCGCAGCCGGTCCACTATCGCGAGATGTTCGCGACACGCGGCGGCGCTCGCGCGCGCACCTCGCTGACTTTCGTGTCGCAGATGGCCGCCGACGCGGGCGTGGCCGAACGTTACGGCCTCAATAAGCGTATCGTGGCAGTGAAGAACTGCCGCAACATCTCGAAGGCGGACATGATTCACAACGCGTGGCGTCCGGCGATCAGCGTCGATCCGGAGACCTATCAGGTGATCGCCGACGGCCAATTGCTGACCTGCGAACCGGCCACCGTGCTGCCGATGGCGCAACGCTACTTCCTGTTCTGACCATGCGCACTCTCGACAAACTGCTGGCGCCGCATCTGAAGCTCGCGCCCGTGCTGGTGAAGCGGGCGCCGACACTGACGCTCGCTTTCGACGAACGGCGCAAGAGCCGGCTCGCGGCCACGCTCGATAACGGCGAGGAAGTCGCGCTGCTGCTGCCGCGCGGCGCCGTGCTGCGCGACGGCGACGTGCTGGTCGCCGACGATGGCAACCTTGTGTGCGTGGTCGCCGCGGCCGAAGCGGTGCTTTATGTACGCGCGCATGATGCGTTGACGCTGACGCGCGCCGCGTATCATCTCGGCAATCGTCATACGCCGGTGGAAGTGGGCGCGGATTATCTGAAGCTCGAATACGATCCGGTGCTGGCCGATATGCTCAAACGCATCGGCGCGACGGTCGATCGGGTGTCGATGCCGTTTCAGCCGGAGTCCGGCGCGTACGGCGGCGGGCACAAGCATGGGCATGACGAGACGTTCGCCGAGGACTATGCGCTCGCGCAGCAGGTGTTTGGTGAGCATCATGGGCATGAGGATGCTCACTCGCACGATCATGAGCATGGGCATAGCCACGCTTCGCATGGTCACTCGCATGAGCACGCCCACGATCATGCACACGGCCACGATCACGACCATAGCGCCCACGTACACGACGAATCCTGCGGCCACGCGCATCACCCGCATCATGCGCATCGCTGAACTTACCGCGCTGCTGCATCTCGCGTCGCCGGCGCTGCCGATCGGCGCGTTCAGCTACTCGCAGGGTCTCGAAGCTGCGATCGAAGCGCAACTGATCACCGACGCCGATTCCGCCCGCGCGTGGATCGAAAGCGGCTTGACCGACGTGCTCGCGCGTGGCGAACTGCCGTTCCTCGCGCATCAGATCGAGCGCTGGCGCGCGCATGACGCCGCGGGTCTCGCTGAAGCCAACCGCGAATTCCTCGCGAGCCGCGAGTCCGCGGAACTGCGCCGCGAAACGGAACAGATGGGCTGGTCGCTGCGGCAATTGTGCGTGTCGCTCGAATGGGGCGACGCGTCACGACGCGCGACGCTCGCTTCGCTCACGCCGCTCGCGCAACCCACGGCGTTCGCGTTCGCCGCATACGCGCACGACGCGGCCGTCGATGCCGCGCTCGCCGCTTACGCGTTCAGCTGGGTCGAGAACCAGGCGGCCGCCGCATTGAAGGCCGTGCCGTTGGGACAACTCGCGGGCCAACGCATCATCGTCGCATTGCGCGAGCCGATCGACGCGGCCGTCACGCGCGCGCTCGCCACTTCACCCGAAAACATCAACACGTTCGCGCCGCAACTCGGCATTCTGTCGGCGCGCCACGAGTCGCAGTATTCGCGGCTCTTCCGCTCATAACACGATCCATCATGAACGCACCTCATCATCCCGCCCACTCGTCCGTGCGCACCAGGAAACTGCCGCCGCTGCGCGTGGGCGTCGGCGGCCCGGTCGGCTCGGGCAAGACCACGCTGCTCGAAATGCTCTGCAAGGCGATGCGCGACCAGTACGATCTGGTCGCGATCACCAACGACATCTATACGAAAGAGGACCAGCGCCTGCTGACCGTGGCGGGTGCGTTGCCGGCCGAACGGATCATGGGCGTCGAGACGGGCGGCTGCCCGCATACGGCGATCCGCGAAGACGCGTCGATCAATCTCGAAGCCGTCGACCGCATGCTGACGCGCTTTCCCGATGCCGATATCGTGTTCATCGAATCGGGCGGCGACAACCTCGCGGCGACGTTCAGTCCTGAACTGTCGGACCTGACGATCTACGTGATCGACGTGGCGGGTGGTGAGAAGATTCCGCGCAAGGGTGGCCCGGGCATCACGAAGTCGGACCTGCTGGTGATCAACAAGACGGACCTCGCGCCGATGGTCGGCGCAAACCTCGACGTGATGGCATCGGATGCGAAGAAGATGCGCGGCGAGCGGCCCTTCGTGATGTGCAATCTGAAGGCGCTCGACGGGTTGGATCAAGTCGTGAGGTTTATCGAGAAGAAGGGGTTGTTGAAGGTTTGAGGCTGGGAGGCGCTTGATACAAGCGTTGCACGTACTCCGTTCAGTGCGTCCCTCCAGTTCCCGCATCACTCCGGCAACACCGCCATCAACACATCCACAGTCCGCGCCGTCGCGCCACGATGGCGCGCGGCGAATGCCGAAGCCGCTCCGCCCATCGCCAGGCGCCGCGCCTTGTCGCCAAACAGCTCGCGCAACGCGCGCGCCAGATCGGCCGGGTCTTGCACCTGCACCGCCGCGCCCGCCGCGACCGCATCCGCGGTGGCCTGGGTGAAGTTGAACACATGCGGCCCGATCAGCACCGGCACACCGACCGCGCACGCTTCGATCAGATTCTGTCCGCCGAGCGGCAGCAGACTCCCACCGATGAACGCCAGATCCGCAGCGGCATAGTAAGCGCCCAACTCGCCCATCGAATCGCCCAACAGCACGTTGACGCCGGCAGGCAAGGCCTGCACCGCACCGCTCGTGGCCGCAGCCGCCGACGCCACCTTCGCATCCGGCGCCCACTTCGAACGCCGTTCGAGCCGCAGCCCCGCGTTCTCGACGAGCGCCGCCACTTCGTCGAACCGTTGCGGATGGCGTGGCACCAGGATCAGCAGCGCGTCGTCGACGCCGAGCGCCGCGAGCGCCTGCAATACCAACGCCTCTTCGCCCTCGCGCGTGCTCGCCGCGACCCACACCGGCCGCGTGCCGATCGCCGCGCGCCACGCGTGACCGCGCGCGGCCAGTTCCGGCGGCGTACTCATGTCGAACTTCAGATTGCCGAGCACCGCGACGTTGCGCGCGCCGAGCGCGGTGAGCCGCTCGGCGTCCGACGGACTCTGCGCGAGCACACGCGCAAACCCGCCGAACACGTCTTTGGTCGCGCCGCCGAATTTGGCCGCGCGCTTATACGAACGCGCCGACATCCGCGCATTGGTCAGCACGAGCGGCACCTCGGCGCGCCGACATTCGTCGATCAGCGTCGGCCACACCTCGGTCTCCATCACCAGACCGAGCGACGGCCGCCACGTGCGCAGGAAGCGCCGCACCGCATGCGGCATGTCGTACGGCAAGTAGCTGCGCAACACGCGGTCGCCAAAAATCTCGATGCCGGTTGCGCGGCCGCTCGGCGTCATGTGGGTCAACAGAATGCGCGCATCGGGACGCGCTTTCACAAGTGCATCGATCAGCGGCTGCGCGGCGCGCGTTTCGCCGACCGACACCGCATGCACCCAGATCAACGGCGCGTCGTCTTCAGGCAAGCGCCCGCGCGAGTAGCCGAAGCGCTCGCCGATATGTTCGCGATAACCGCGCTCCTTGCGCGAACGGATCAACAGACGCAGCACGGCAAGCGGGGCGATGATCCACCAGAGCGCGTTGTAGATCGCCCTCAGCATCGACGCTCCGCGTGTTCTGCGTGATGCACGCACTCCGCTTGCTCTACGTGCAGCGCGTTCTTCACGCGCTGCAGCGCACGGCCGCACGCGCCTTGCCAACCGCTCACAAAGTCCACGGCGCTCAAACCAGCGCCCTGCCCTTCAGGCGCTCGAGAATGCCGAGCGGCGCGCATTCCGGCTGCGCCATCGCCTTGACCGGCAGGAAAAAAGTCTGCTCCAGCATGAACTGGCCGGACATCACCGCGTGCGAGGTCTGGTCGGAGAAACACACCCACACGCTGCCCGGCGGGAACGGCATGGTCTCCTGCGGGCTCGACTTCTGATAGTCGAGATCGCCCTTCATGCCGTCGTGCAGATTCAGCATCAGATGGTCGTACTCGCTGCGCCGCGACTTGGTGACGTGCAGCAGATTCAGCAGCCACGCCGACCCCGGCATCTGCGGCTTGATGCGCGGCAGGAAGCGCCGCGCCATGTCCTCGAACGGTTCGCCGACCCGCCACACACGCGGCGCGCCACGCGGGTTGACGTTGGTGAACACGCGCAGAATGCGCTCGCCATAGTTCGGCCGCGACGGGAACGCGTCGACGTGCAGACGGCTGTCGTCCTTACGCCAGGACGTTTCGCGCGTTTCGACCTGATGCAGCCGCAAGCTGGTCGGCGCGACGCGCAGCCGGCCGTTGTATTCGGGAAAGAGCCCGTCGACCAGCGTGCGCGCATTGGCCTGATAACGCGCGATCAACGCCCGCACCGCGGATTGCGTGACGGCGTCGCCGGCCACGCCGTGCAACGCGCCGCCGTTGGGTTCGAGGCTGATGTTCTTGCGGCTCGGATCGGCGAGCGCCGGATCGAGCAGGGCCTGTTCGCCGCCGTCGATCGCAAAGCGCAGATTCGGGAAATACAGCACCTTGCCACGCTCGACGCCTGCGAGCAGTGTCTCGCGCGGCACGGACAGGTTGCGTGCGTGCCAGTCGGCGCTCGCTACTTCGATGATCTGGGTTTCGTTCATGGTCGCCCTTGGGAACGGAGGGTGCGCGAGGCGAAGCGCACCGACGGGTTACAGCAGGCCGAAACCGGCCAGTGCCGACTTGACCTGTTGTAGGGTGGGCGGCTGCCCGGCCGAGCCGAGATTGACGACGTTCGGCGACCAATAGCCGCCGGTGCGCCACGCGGTCGAGAAATTGTACAACTCGACCGTGGGCCGCTTCAGCGCCGCCGCAATGTGCACCAGACCTGTGTCAACCCCGACCGTCGCGGCCGCGCCTTCGATCAGGCCGACCACCGCGGGCAACGACAGCCTCGGCGGTACGATCGCGGCCGCGCCGAATTCCTTTGCGAGACGCTCGCTGGTCGCGCGCTCGGCGTCGCTGCCCCACGGCAACACGATCGACGCGCCGCGCCGCACCAGCGACTGGCCCAGCTCGATCCACGCGGTGTCGGGCCATTGCTTGTCCGCGCGCGACGTGGCGTGCACGAACACAACATACGGCACCGGCAGATTCAGGTTCGCCTCCGACAAAGCCAGCGCGGCGCGCCCGGTGTCGAGGCCGAAGTCGATGTCGTCGGTGGGTTGCGGCGGCGGGTCGTTCAGCGCCGCGGCGACCAATTGCCGCGTGCGTTCGACCACGTGCGTGCGCGGCTCGATCGGCACGCGCTTGTCGTAGAAGAAGCGCACCGGCCATTCGAAGCCCGCGCCGTCGGTGCGGTTCGCGAGGCCGGCCAGCGGTCCGCGCGCCATCCTCGCGACCCACGCGGTCTTGATGAGCCCCTGGCAGTCGATCACGAGGTCGTAGTGCTCGGCGGCGAGCGCGCGGCGGAACGCGCCGATCTCGCGCCAGTTCTCGACCGACAGAATGCGCTTGCGCCAGCGCCGCAGCGAAATGGGAATGGCCCGCCGCACGCCGCCGACGAGCTGCACCAGCCCCACGAAGCTTTCTTCGACGAGCCAGTCGATCTGGGCATCGGGATGGCGGCGTCGGATGTCGGCGATCACCGGCATGTTGTGAACGACGTCGCCCAATGACGACACCCTCACGATCAGTATCTTTTGCACGCTCAAGAGTGGGAAAGCCGGCTATCCGGCCCGCAGATGCGTTGAAAGAGCCCCGTACCCGGCGCTTGGCGCCAGGCCCCCGAGGGGATGAGAAAACTTCGGGCGACCCGGCGCTTCCTCACGAGGACGGCAATTTTAGCGCGTCGCATGTAAATGACATGAAAAAACGCGGCGCGGTAATCAAAACCCGCGCCGCGTTCGACGACAGCAGCGATTCGGACCGGACGAACCGGGTTGAACCGCGCCGCCGCTTCAGCTTTCAGAACGGCAGTTTCGCGTCGGCCTTTTCCGCCAGGATCACGCGACGGAAGTCTTCCTGAATGCGCTTGAGCGCCGCTTCGTTATCGGCTTCGAAGCGCATCACCACGACCGGCGTGGTGTTCGACGAACGCGCGAGACCGAAGCCGTCCGGATACTCGACGCGCAGGCCGTCGATCTTCACCACGTCGTCCGCGCCGGTGAACTTCGCGTTCTGCTGCAAGCGCGCGATCAGTTCGAAGTTCTCGCCTTCTTCGAGCTTCAGTTGCAGCTCCGGCGTGGAGTTCGAGTTCGGCAGCGAGTTCAGCAGCTTGCTCGGATCTTCGACGCGCGTGAGGATTTCGAGCAGGCGCGCGCCAGTGTACAGGCCGTCGTCGAAACCGTACCAGCGGTCCTTGAAGAACACGTGGCCGCTCATCTCACCGGCGAGCGGTGCGCCGGTTTCGCGCAGCTTCGCCTTCACGAGCGAGTGGCCGGTCTTCCACATCAGCGGCTCGCCGCCTTTGTCCTTCACCCACTTCGCGAGGTTGCGCGTGCACTTCACGTCGTAAATGATCTGCGCGCCCTTGTTGCGCGACAGCACTTCTTCGGCGAACAGCATCAGCTGGCGGTCCGGATAGATGATCTGGCCGTCCTTGGTGACGACGCCCAGGCGGTCGCCGTCGCCGTCGAACGCGAAGCCGATTTCCGCATCCGTTTCCTTCAACGCTCGGATCACGTCCTGCAGGTTTTCCGGGTGAGCCGGGTCCGGGTGATGGTTCGGGAAGTTGCCGTCGATCTCGGTGAACAGTTCGACCAGTTCGCAGCCGAGCTTCTTGAACAGCTTCGGCGCGAGGCCGCCGGCGACGCCGTTGCCGGTGTCGACGACGATCTTGATCGGACGCGCGAGCTTGATGTCGCTCGCGATGCGCTCGAGATACGCGTCAGCGATGTCGTACTCGGTGTAGCTGCCGCTGCCGTCGCTGAAGTTCTCGTCGACGATGCGCTGATGCAGCGCGAGAATCTGTTCGCCGTAAATGGCCGCGCCGCGCAGGACCATCTTGAAGCCGTTGTAGTCAGGCGGATTGTGGCTGCCCGTCACGACGATGCACGAATCGACGCGGCGTTCGCCGCCTTCGAGCTGCAACGGTACGCTTGCCGCGAAGTAGCCGACCGGCGTGGGCACCATGCCGACGTTGACCACGTCGACGCCGGCCGCGCGCAGCCCGTCCGACAATGCCTGAATCAGCTCGGGACCGGACAGGCGACCGTCGCGCGCGACCACCACCGCATCGCCGCCCTGCGCGCGCACTTCGCTGCCGAACGCGCGGCCGATGGAACGCGCGGCATCGGCGTCGAGCGTCTTGCCGATCACGCCACGAATGTCATACGCCTTGAAAATGGATTTGGAGATCATGTTGGCTCACTTACGTGCAATGGAAAATTTTGACCGGCGCACCGATGACTATCGGTAAAACTCACTGTGAAACCAGCGGTAAAACCAGTGATGAAAAGTAGCGCTAAAACGCTGCGGTACGCCCTTGCCGGAAGCGATCCGGTTCCAACTTATAATTGCGTTTTTCTGACCTGACTGAACAACGCCATTCTAATGCTTAGACGCCCTCCTTTTGTAAAGTTGCCGCGACAGTCGGCCAGGTGGGCAACCGCACACAGCGCCGCCGCGCTTTCCACATACATGGACCGGCGAGCGGTCACCGGATGCTGACACTCAAGCGCTTCGCCAATCCCGACGTCACGCGCGCGTTCACGAATATCGTCTGGCTCGGACTCGAAAGACTCACGCAGATCGGCGTGGCGATCGTGATCAGCGGCGTGCTGGCGCGCTACTTCGGGCCGGACGTGTTCGGCAAATGGCAATACGCGAACACGCTGCTGCTGGTGCTCTCGCCGATCACCTGGGTCTGCGGCGCGGAAATCCTCGTACCCACCATCGTCGGCCGGCCGCCCGCGCAACTCGGCACCGTGCTAGGCAGTGCATTCGCGTTGCGCTTTTCGGTGTCGGTCGCGGCGTTGCTGCTCACGTGGCTCGGCATCGCGCTGCATGTGTTCGAGCCGCTGGTCGGCGCGATGCTCGCGGGCCTCGCGGTGACGATGCTGTTTCGCGAACCGTTCGTGGGCGTGATCAACGCGTGGCTGCAAAGCATGACCTATAGCAAGCCGCAGTTGCTCACCAGTATGAGCACGGCCGTGCTCAAGGCAGGCTGCGTGTACCTGCTGGTGCGTGCGGCGGCGGCGCCCGCGCGCTTCGGCTGGCTGTGGGCGCTCGAATCCGCGGCGATCGGCGCGGTGCTGCTGATCTACTTCATGCGCCGGCATGGCGGCCGGCTCGGCTGGCAGGTCGACCGTGCGCTCTTCAGGCACTTCGCGAGCGCGGGCACGGTATTCTGGCTCGGCCTGATCTGTATGTATCTGTTCCTGAAACTCGACCGGCTGATGCTCGAACGCGCGATCTCGTTCGCGGACCTGGGCCGCTATTCCGCCGCCCAGCAGTTGAACGAAAACTGGATCACGCTCGCGCTGATGCTCGCGCAGACCATCGCGCCCGCGTTCGTCTACCGGGTGCAGGAAACCGCGCAACTGCGCCGCAATATGTGGCGGCTCACCGCGATGACCGCCGCGTTGATGGTGAGCGGCGCGTTCGTGCTGGACCTGCTCGCCGGCTTCATCATTCGCCGCGTGTTCGGGCCGGACTTCGAAGGCGCGATCGATATCTTCCGCTGGGCCGTGTGGCTGTCCGTACCCGCCGGCATCGAAGCGATCGGCAATCTGATCGTGCTGAAGTATCAGGCCAAGTTCGTGTTGCTCTGCAAATGGCTGTTCGCGCTCGCGGTGGCGTTCGCGGTGAACCTCGTCGCGATCGGCCGGCTCGGCGCCTACGGCGCGCTCGTGGGACTCGCGGCCGGCTACGTGGCCGCCGCCTGTGTGAACTTCTACTACATCCGCTTCAGGCTCGCCTCATGACGCCCTCCCCCGCCACCGGACGCACCGGCGCGCTCGCCGACGTCGCCGTGCTGATGCCCGCCTACAACGGTCAGGCCGACGTCGAGCGCTCGCTCGCTTCGTTTCGGGAGGACGCACCCGTCTACGCACTCGTCGTCGACGACGGCAGCACGCCGCCGATCGTCGCGCCCGCGGTGCCCGGCATGCACGTCGAGGTGCTGCGCATGGCCCGCAACGGCGGCATCGAGCGCGCGCTCAAGGCCGGCATCGACGCGCTCGCCGAACGCGGCTTTCGCTACGCCGCGCGCATCGACGCGGGCGACCTCGCCGCGCCGCAGCGCCTTGAGAAGCAGCGCGCACGCATGGAGGCATCGCAGAAGCTCGCGGCGCTCGGCATGTGGACGCAGGTCGTCAATCGCGCGGGCGAGCCGCTCTTCCTGCTCACGCCGGCCGCCGATGCGCATACGCTGCGGCGCACACGCTTCCTGCGCTCGCCGCTCGTGCATCCTTCAGTGATGCTGCGCGTCGATGCCGTGCGGGAGGTCGGCAACTATGGCGAGCAATATCCGGCGGCCGAAGACCTCGATCTGTTTCTGCGGCTCATGGCGCGCTACGACTGCGAGAATCTGCCGGAGGTGGGGCTTGACTACGAGATCAACGAAGGCGGGATCAGCGCGACGAAAAGAAAGAAGCAGATCATATCGACGTTCAAACTGCAGCTGCGCTACTTCAACGTCTTCAACCCGTATGACTGGGCCGGACTCGTCAAGATCGCACTGCATTTCGTGACGCCCTACGGCGTGCTACATCGCATCAAGCGGCGCATCTACAACGACGCGTGATCCGCTAAAAAAATGATGGGCGCCGAAATGTTCTTAACAACCCCTACCGTTTCTTGAAAGTTCCCGCAGACGAGCGATGCCATCTTCACCGAAGCGGCGGCGCAGCAGCACAGAAGGCGATCCTGACGTCGTCTAGCGTCACGGTAGTCGAGCCGTCACACACAGCGCTGCCTACAAGTCGCGTCGAAGTCGTTGGTCTCGAACAACGCGCGAACGGGGTCATGCCTCAAACGCCACGCATGCGCTATAGCCCGGAATGACCGTCAACCAGCGATAGCGCAGCGCGGCCACAGCAGCGACGCGCTCGGAGCGAATCGAAGGCTGCTGCACATCCTCTGCGGCGAGATCCACCGATAGGTCTCGTAGGCTCTCACCAATTCCCAGCCCGGTGGCCTTAAGCAAAGCTTCCTTGGCAGTCCAGCACCGAAAAAATCCTGGCACCTGCTGTGCGGGCGCCATCTGCTCGATGACGACAAGCTCGTCTTCCGTACAAACGACATTTCCTAATAGCCGCCAATCTGTCTTCAGTTCGATGTGCTCGATATCGACACCGACGGCGCGCTTCTCCGATATCACAATTAACGCATATGCTCCCGAATGAGACACGTTGAACGACAGGTCTGGATAGTCGGCAAGCGATGGACGACCATACGGCCCGCTAGCAAAACACAGTGCGGATGGAGACGCACCGACACGATCAGCGAGCAACCACCTTAGTGTGGCGCGCGTCACCACAAAACGGACGCGATCACGATGCCTTAGGTACCGGGCTGCTCTCTCTCGTTCCGGAACGTCGAGGATATCCTGCTCGAGCAACGAAGCGGCGTTCTCATCGGGAATTGCAACTTTCCATACGTGAACATCGGCAGGCCACTGTCCATACGACGCCGTCGGGACCAGTCTAGAGGCGACGTTTTGAAAGGCAAACATCTAAGCTTCGAACGAAATCAATGCTGTTCTCCTGATTCATGCCCGACGCGAAGGCGCGCGATTTATCGCGCGCGCGATCAAGCATATGAGTCGCGTTCGCTACTCTCGGGCTCCGCCTGAAACCTTGATCGTACTGCGGGAGCGTCAGCTACAGCCAGTGTTCCCTCAAAGAGCATGACTATGCGGTCCGCGCAATCAAAATACGCGTCGTCACCTGAAATGACAATCACCGTCTTGCCTCGGCTCTTGAGTTCGGGCAGCAGTTCCCAGTATCGCGCCCGCTGAAGCTGCGACAAACTACTACCGGCAACTTGAAACATCTGCCGCTGAACTTGTATTGACTTAAACCAACCAGCCTCCACGATTTCCGGGGCGGTTCAAAGAAAGTGAAAGCTACCCCGGACAGGGGCACCATACTGGCAAACCCTCGTTCTCTGCGACCGTTACCAGGCAAGGCTTCCAGCCGTTGACCTGGTTGCAGCGTCCACAGAAACAGGTTCCGTGGGAGCCAGTGGGGAATTCGCGGGCGCTTTGCGGAAACCGGACGGTACCCGCTGCGGTCCTATCTCGACGCGCACTGCGCCGCGCTCGCATGGATACGCAAACATTCCGACGCTACTGACGCGCGCTCGCGGCAGCGCAACGCGCCATGACCTCAACCGCAGGAACAAAGTGCCATTGCCGGAACTCCGGGTCGTAAAGCGCGAACTGGTCAAAACCGGGTTTCGCGCAGTCC
>NZ_JARESU010000121.1:0-25194 GCF_046027075.1 Paraburkholderia sp. RL18-085-BIA-A
AAAGCGTGGGGCAATGGACGAAACTGGCCGCACTCTGCCCAATCGCGCTAGCCCAGGTCGACCGAACCCAAGCGACGAAGCGCAAGCGTCTACTGTGGAGGTCCCTCTTCGCCATGGGCTGCGATATGATTCGAAAATTCTTTTCAAAGACGTTGCCGCCTCCGGTTCGCCATACGCTTATCCGGGGCGGCTTAACGTGCTTTGCGGCGCAATGCGCCCGTGCGCGGTTATATGTTTAGAACAAAAAGTCGCTTAGCCCCGCGCCCGGCGGTCATTAAGATGACACTTCAAAGTCCGGTTCGCCCCGGCCCGTCTGCGCGCAGCCCCGCGTCAGCGTGCCGTGAGCCGCTACTGAAGGAGCATCTCGTTGACCCGATTCGATCATCATCGCCGGCCGCTCATCATCGGCATCGGCGGCACGACCCGCGCCGCTTCGTCGACCGAGCGCGCGCTCGGCTTCGCGTTACGCGGCGCCGAGGCCGCCGGCGCGAACACCCGCCTGTTCGGCGGCACCTTTCTGCATAGCCTGCCCCACTATGCGCCGGAACAGCCAAACCGCACCGACGAACAGCTCGAACTGATCGACGCCGTGCGCCATGCGGACGCGCTGATCATCGCCACGCCCGGTTATCACGGCGGCGTGTCGGGCCTCGTGAAGAACGCGCTCGACACGCTCGAAGAACTGCGCGCCGACGAGCGCCCGTATCTGGACGGCCGCGCGGTCGGCTGCATCGTCACCGCGTACGGCTGGCAGGCCGCCGGTTCGGTGCTGACCTCACTGCGCTCGATCGTCCATGCACTTCGCGGCTGGCCCACGCCGTTCGGCGCGGGCATCAACACGCTCGAAACGCGCTTCGATACCGTCGACACCTGCTCAGACCCTAAGGTCGTCGATCAGCTCGCGACAGTCGGCCAGCAGGCCGCGCAATTCGCGCTGGCGTTCAATGCGCATCGCGCGCCGAACCCGCTGTCGGCCGGCCAGCCGCTCGGTGAAACGCAACCCGCGCGCCTGCTGCACGCGGTCTGAGTTTCCGCCGCACGCCGCTCGTGCATTCCTCACCCACCCCTCGCGCGCACACTGCCGTGAACCGCTCTCGTGGCCCACGGCAGCGGCATTTGCGCAAAGCGTGCGGGACATAACAGACCGCGTGGCCGCCCCGCTGATAGTGTGATCGACACAGCGATAAGATCCGATCCGGGCTCCTGAAGACCGCTCCCGAACCCCGCTGATTAGCTTACGACGAAAGATTGGTTCACCCGCTGCGCAGCGCGCCCTACGCTTGACCCTAGCCGCCCACTCATCGAACGTCTGGCGCTACGGGTTACGTCCTACGCACTGGTTTTTTTGCAACGCATGCGGGCACACTGATAAGAAGTCGACATCATGAAGTCACATATCCGCTACAAGGGTTACGAGGTCGCGCCCGTCGCGCAACTGCTGCCCAATGGCATGTTCGCCGCCAATCTGACCATCGAGAAGACTTCCGCGAACAACGGCAAGGCGTATTCGTTCGACGCGCTCGATTACTTCTTCGACGAAGAACATGCCCTCGCCTATGCGTTCAGATGGGGACGTGTGTGGATCGATAATCATCAGTGACGGGCTGCGCGTCGATCGTCGCGATGGCCAGGCTCGCGGCATGAAAAAGTTGCGCGCGAACTGAGAGCAGTTGCCTGCTAGCGGCGGCCGCTGCATCATCCGGCATCGGCTTTCGGACGGCTGTGCCAGAATAGGCGGCATCACGAGTACGCCCTTTGCATGCCGCCATGTCCGACACGTCGACCTATGTTGCCGAAGCTCGCAGCCCATGCTCGCGGATATTGCGCGGCCGTTGCCCGCGTAAAGCGCGGCACGCGCGCGCGCAATGCACGCGCGTCTGCTCATGCGGCCGCCCGGCGTCCCCATTTCTGCTGAACTTGCCGTGATCGCGCACCCGACGCTGCCCGCGCGTCCCGCACATCGCGCCGCGCTTCGCATCACGCTCGCGCCGGCAACGCACCCGACGACAAGGAGACGCGCCGATGACCTGGACCGTCGATGAACAGCTCGCGCTGAACGCCACACAAGCGGTTGCCGCGATCCAGTCCGGGCGCCTCGCCGCCACCGACTACGTGGGCACGCTGCTCGCCCGCGCCGCTGCGCTGTCGAGCCTCAATGCGCTCACCACACTCGACCTCGCCGGTGCGCTGGCCGCCGCAAAGCGCATCGACGCGCTGCCCGCCTCGGCAAAGGCACAGCTGCCGCTCGCCGGCCTGCCGGTCGTCGTCAAGGACAACATCAATACGGCGGGCTTGCAGACCTCGGCGGGCACGCCCGCTCTCGAAGGCTTCGTGCCGTCGACCAACGCACCTTCCGTGCAACGGCTCATCGACGCCGGCGCGATCGTGCTCGGCAAAGCGAACATGCACGAACTCGCGTTCGGCATCACGAGCACCAATTTCGCCACGCATGCCGGCCCAGTGCGCAATCCCTACGATCCCTCGCTGATACCCGGCGGCTCGTCGGGTGGCACCGCGGTAGCGATCGCCGCGCGCATCGCGCCCGCGGGTCTGGGCACCGATACCGGCGGCTCGACCCGCATTCCGGCGGCGTTGACGGGCACCGCGGGGTTCCGGCCGTCGGTCGGCAACGGCGGCGCCGAGCGGCGCTATCACGATCCCGACGCCGTCGTGCCGATCAGCCACACGCGCGACACCGTGGGACCGATGGCGCGCACCGTGGCAGACCTCGCGCTGCTCGACGGCGTGATCACGTCGGCCGGCGCGTTGCCCGCGCTCGCGCTGAACGGCCTGCGCGTCGGTCTGCCGGCGCCGCTGTGGGAAGCGCTCGAGCGCCAGGTGGATGACGTGGCGCGCGCCGCACTGGTGCGGCTCGAAGCGGCCGGCGTCGTGTTCGTGCCGGTGGCGATGAGCGAACTGGAGCATCTGAATGCGATGGTCGCCGGTCCGGTTGCGATTCACGAAGCGCGCGACGACGTGCTCGCCTGGCTCGTCGCCAACCATGCGCCGGTCAGCACGGTGGCCGAACTGGCCGCGCGCATCGCGAGCCCGGATGTGCGCGCGATCTACGACAGCGTGCTCGTCGACGCGCTCGGCGCGCATTACGCGGCGGCGCTGAACCACTGGCGGCCTCGCTTGCAGCAGTACATGGCCGCGACGTTCGCCGCTGAGCGCCTCGACGCGCTGCTGTTTCCGACCACGCGCCTGACCGCGGTGCCGATCGACGACGTGAGCGGTTCGTCGACGGTCTCGATCGACGGCGCGCCGCCGATCGACACGATGGAAGCGTTCCTGCGCAATACCGATCCGGCCAGCACGTCCGGCATTCCAGGACTGTCGCTGCCCGCCGGGATGAGCGCGAGCGGGTTGCCCGTCGGCCTCGAACTGGACGGGCCGCTCGGCTCGGACCGGCGGCTGCTGGCGATCGGCGTCGCCTTCGAGCAGTGTCTTGGCGGCCTGCCGGCGCCGGTGCTTTGACGCCGCTGATCGCGCTGTATTGACCTCCCATTCCGCTTGACGCCAACGACAACCCCTCTGAAAACACCAGCCAAAGTGCCGATGACGACACGAACATCTACCCCCGCCCACCTGCAAACACAGCCGCAAAAGCAGCGGACCTTCAAAGGCCAAGCCGTGAGACTAGCGGCCACGTTAGCCATCCTATGCAGCGCTACCGCATGCGCGCGCCTCGCCACGGTCGATTCCAACGCGCTGTGGAAGATCGTCGACATACGTTGCGTGCCGTCGCAGCAGGCCACCGGCACGCCGGGCCAATGCACGATGGTCGATCTCGACAAACGTTACGTGATCCTGAAGGATATCGTCGGCCGCTCGCAGCATCTGCTGATTCCGACCGACCGCATCACCGGCATCGAAAGTCCGCTCGTGCTGGCGCCGCATGCTCAGGACTACTGGGTCGACGCATGGGGCTCGCGGCACTACGTCGAGACTGCCGTCAAGCGCACGTTGCCGGACGATCAGCTGGGCCTCGAAATCAATTCAGAATATCGCCGCTCGCAAAACCAGCTGCATATCCATATCGACTGCCTACGCCACGACGTCAGCGCCGTGCTCGCGCGGCATGCGAAGGACGTGCCTGACGAATGGCGTTGGCAGACGATCGACGGCGAGCGCTTCCGGATCATGCGCGTGACGTCGCTCACCGGGACCGGCAATCCTTTCAGCGTCGTCGCGCGCGACAATCACGACGCCGCGGCCATGGCGACACAGACCATCCTCGTGACCGGCGCGGGAGCGGACGCGGACAAGGACGGCTGGCTGATCGTCAACAGCGGCACCGAAGTCGGCGACGGCAACGGCTCGGCCGAAGGGCTCATGGATCACGCATGCCGCGTGGCGGATGCCAATTGAGGAGCCTGCCATCGCGCCGGCGACCAGTTTCACCGCCTATGCACGATCGAGCAGATGCATTGCTCAATAAAATGGTTCTGGCGTCATGCGTTGATCCGTAGGATCGGTCTGAATCTGCTTGATGACCGGTCCCCCCATGGCGATTTATCTCGACGACGCGCAACGCACTTCCCTCGCCCGGCTGGCAAGGAGCCTCACGTGGCGCACGCAATGGCCGACATGGGCGCTGATCGTCGCGATCTACGGTGGCTGGTTCGGCGTGGCGACCCATGCGCGCGAACTCGGCCTGCCGTTGAGCGCGGGACTGCTGGCGGTATTCGGCACGTGGTACATGTCGCTGCAGCACGAATTGCTGCACGGCCATCCGACTCGTTGGCCGTTCGTCAACGCGCTGCTCGGCTTCGCGCCGCTTGCGGTGTGGTTCCCTTTTCGCATCTATCGCGACTCGCATCTTCTGCATCACGACGACGCGCATCTGACACATCCCGGCCGCGATCCCGAAAGCTATTTCGTCAGCCAGCAGGTGTGGCTGCACGCGGGGCCAGCGATTCGCACGCTGCTCGCGTTCCGCAATACGTTTGTTGGCCGGCTTCTGGTGGGCCCCGCATTCGCGATTGCAGCAACGGACGCGCAGGCGCTCGGCAAGATCAAACGCGGCGACTGGCGCGACATGCCGGCATGGCTCGCGCACGTCACCGCATTGGCCGCGCTCACCGTCTGGTTGCAGCAGGTCTGCGCGATACCGGCGTGGGTTTTTATCGTCGGCGTGGGGTATGGCGCGCTGTCCCTCGCGTCGGTCCGCTCGTTTCATGAACATCGCGTGGCGCAGGATCCTGCGCATCGCACCGTCATCAATGAGGCGGGATGGTGCTGGCGATTGCTGTTTCTGAATAACAACTATCATCTGGTTCATCATGACTTGCCGCATGTGCCCTGGTTTGCACTTCGACAGGTGTATGTGACCTCGCGCCAGCAATACATCAAGCGCTCCGGACACTTTCTGGTAAAGGGCTACAGCGAATGGTTGAGGCTTTATGTGTTTGCTCCGGTTACGCCTCCGGTTTATGGTGATCTATCCGGTTTGATCCAGAGTAATCCGCACGCTTCCGACAGTTCTGCGGGTAAATTGCGGGTAAAATTCATGGTAGTTGTCCGTGGAGGAGAACCCCGTGAGGCTAACCTACCCGTTACTGCTGAACGCCAGACCCCAAGACAAGCCCTATAAAATCCGTGACCGCGACTCTATGTATCTGCGGGCGTCGGTCTCGGGTTCGAAGGTGTGGAAATTTGACTACCGGCTGGATGGCAAGGATTGCAGCTATACCCTTGGGCGATTCCCTGATCTGTCGATAAGCGACGCCCGCCAACGTCGCATCGACGCGGCAAAGCTGGTGGCGTCCGGCATCCACCCCAAGGCCTACGAGAAGCAGCTGCAACTGCAGGCGATCACACGCAACAAGAACACCTTTTGGGCCGTCTGCGAGGAGTGGATTGAAGACAACCGCGACAGGTGGAGCAAGTACTACTGCGGGCAGGCCGTACGCTTTCTCTCGCGCTATGTGAAAGATTCGCCACTCGGGAACATGCCAGTACGCGATATCAAGGTGGCTCACGTCTACGACCTGCTGCAATCGATTGCAAAGCGCAAAACCCTTTCAGGCGATGAACGAAGGCACGCTCTCGGTGCTCCTGGCGCCCGATGTCGTGCGGAGTTGGGACCAGGAAACCCTGAAGCAGTACCGCGACGATATCAACGACATCTGCCAGTGCCTGGAAGACCCGTGGTCGGCGAAAGTCGACAGCGCCGACGGCCACGAACACTCGATCATCCACAGTTCGGCCCAGAACGTAGCTACGTATCTCAGGAACATCGACATGCTGTGGGAACTGGGTGTGAAGTCGAAGATGCATCAGGCGTCGGCAGGAGCGCAACACCGAGTCTGGCAACATCACGTTGCCAGACCTCATCCTGTTGCGTCTTCGGATGAATATCGACGCAACAAATGCCGCTTGTACGGTCACGCAACAGGAAGCACCTGAAAAAATGGATATCCTGTGGATAACTCGGCCGCCTTACCTGTTGAAATATAATAAAACCTGAAAAACCAAACCAACGCAACACCACACCATAGGTGCCAAGAATAGCCCGGCATGCACTACCGCTGGAACTTTCTGACCACGAATGAGGAGTCGCTGCGCAAAGGCTTCATCCAGAACACCTCCAAGGACCGTCCGCTGAAAGAGCGGTATCGCCTGGGTGCCGACTTCTTTAACCAGGCGCGCGACTATACGGTGCAGTTCGGCGTGACCAAGGACAGCATTCCGGCGATCGAGGAATCACTTGCCGAGGCCTTCAAGATCCTTGATGAGCATTTCCGGCAATATCCGTATTTGCTCGGCGGTCCGCCCTCGGTCGCTGACAGCGGTCTGATGACGATGTTCTACGCCCACCTTTCGCGCGACCTGCACCCCAGCAGCATCATGCAGAAGACGGCGATGAACCTGTTCAATTGGACCGACCGGATGAACCGCAGCCAGTGGGTCTACGGCGATTATCCGGGCGTCGAGGAGGAGTATTTCGATTTTGACGAGCTGCCGGAAACGTTGTTGAACTTCATCCTTTACATCTTCCGCGATTGCAGCACCGAGTTGAGGACGACGGTCGAAGCCTACAACAAATACATAGACGAGAATCCATCGCTGAAGAAGGGCGACGAGATCGAGGCGTTCGGAACCCCGCGCTCTGCGCACCCAATGTTCGGCAAAGTTCACTATGAGCTGCGTGGCAGGCCGGTGGTGAAGCTCGGGATGGTCGATACCATCTACCAGTACCAATGCGTCACCAAGCTTCTCGAAGATCTGAAGGGCAAAGAAGACCAGTACGACGTATACAAGCTACTCAAGGATACCGGCGGCGGCTGGATGCTGGAAACGCGGGCGAACACGCCGATCAAGTACGAGAACTACACATACACGATCGCCTGAGTAGCGGACCCGGGTGAACCACGCCCGGGGCGGTTTTGTCTCAGCCCAGCTGATCGAGCACAGCGATCCGTGAACCATCGTTCATACTGAGGGCAATTTCAGTCGCCCCAGTAGTCGTTGATCGAGAATGCGATGCTGCGGAGCCCAAACGGGCCTTACGCAAAGGACGACCCGAAGCCAACGTCCATCCCAATGACCGTCAACATCCCGTCGCGCTGCGTAATTAGTAGCGCCCCTTTTCTTCGGCCGGAAGCCTACCCGGCCTTTGGGAGTCAGCAAGGAGTACATTACGGGCAGCGCACGCCTCACAGCACCGGTGGACTTACTCGGCACCTTCGACTATGAAGACGCGGTACACGGCTCCCGCATGCCGATGCATTGATGCTTCCTGATAGGCTGAGCTGTCGTACCAGCGCCTCGCTTCTTCGACTGTCGGAAATCGCAGGACGGCGGCGCCCTCCATCGTCGGCCCTTCGAGCACCTCGTGATTACCATATAGCGCCAGAAACGACACGTTGTGGCCTTCGGCGGCGGCTGGTGCCTTCCGCCCGTATGTATCTAGCTCTGCCTGATTTGTCGTTTCTTCTCGGATGAATACGACATAAGCAACCATGGTTGAATACTCCTTCTCATAAGGTCCGATTCCAGATGTCCGATAGTTGGGCCGCTTGTATTCGATTTATATCAAACCCGCCCGTACCGCGAACTTATCAAAGGAGTGGTCACACTGGTAGACCGCGTAGGGAATAGTACATATTCTCGGCGAGAACCGCCGTACGGTTTCGCCCTACGCACGTTGCGGGCTCAGCAGGCTTCGCAAGTGGCGTTACTTGCAGCTCCATATAGGGGAAGAGAGGCGACCCGGAGAACACCGCGCGGACTTCATCATTCGACTCGAAGTCGAAGTCGAAGTCGAAGTCGAAGTCGAAGTCGAAGAGGCCGAAGTTCGCGTACTCACCGACGACTCGGTAAAGTTGTCCCCACTTCCGTTCCCGCTTCAGCCGCTGCGAACACCTTGAGATCGCCGGCCTGCGCGGGAGGCATATCGCTGGACAGTTGCACATCCATTCTGACGAGAAATAACATCTGAAAGCCTCCGGCTTTAAATCAATTCGTGTGTGCATAGCACGCGGTCGCGAATCATCGTGGATGTATCCGTGAGCGCAATGGAGGCAGTGCGCGATTAGTTATCGCGAGTGTGGGTGCTGTGATACCAGTTGAGTGGATGTTTTATTCAGAACCACAGAGTGAGCAAGTCAGGACCGCATTGACGAACCGGCATCTCACACCACGCGAGCTGTGGGCGGTGACCCCCGCCGGCCGTATGGCACGCATAAAATCGCGCGCGTTCATCACCTTCGTCGAGGCAATGCGTGAAAACGCCAACGCAACGATGGCGCCGCTTTGATACAGGGATTACTTGTCGTGATCCTTCCAAATGCCGTAACGTCGTGAGGGACATCGCGTAAGTCGATTCTGGCAACATCCCACACTGCGCCGCTCGTTCGGTCAGATCAATACCATTCCGCCGTCCACCATAACTGTCTGGCCGGTAATGAAGTCGGAGTCAGACGACGCAAGAAACGTGGTCACACCGACAATATCCTTTGGCGTTGAATACCGGCCCAACAGGATGTCCGTACTGAAATCGTTGATGGCCTGATCCGGTCTGGACGTGATGCCTCTTTCGACGAATTCCCGGTTGAGCTGATCCCATAGCGCGGTATGGACCACACCTGGGCCAAAGCAGTTCACGGTGATTTTGTACTCCGCAAACGCTCGGGCGGCCGCCTGCGTCAATCCGACGACTGCAAACTTGCTGGCGCAATAGTGGGCAAACACCGGATAACCCTGTTTGCCGCCAATCGATGCCGTATTGATGATCTTTCCGCCGGTTCCCTGTGCAATCATCTGCTTCGCCGCCTCTTGTGTGCCCATCAGCACACCCAGGCCGTTGACGTTCATTAGCCTGTTCCAGCCAGCCTCAGAAATCTCGAGATATGACGCCGTCTCGATGATTCCGGCATTGTTGAACATGACGTCCAATCGCCCGAAGCGCTCGACTGTCTTCGCCACCAAAGCCTGGATGCTCGCCCGGTCCGTTACGTCCACGCGCACAGCAATAGCTACCCCTCCAGTGCTTGACACAATTTCTTCAGCGACTTCCCGCGCCGCGCCTTCGTTGATGTCTGCGACTACTACGTTCGCTCCATTTGCCACAAGGTCAGCCGCTATACCCGCGCCAATTCCGCTGCCGGCGCCTGTCACAATGATGCTTCGCCCGTTGAGCCGGTCGCTCGCCGAGCGCGAATTTACAGTTTCTTGCCTGATTTCAGACATGTCTCACTCCATTGGTTAGCACGTAACCGAACCGGGTGTTTTGCTCCGAAGATCGATCGAACCAACCAAGGCGCCGCCGGACATGTCCGGCACCACCTTGCTGGTCGTCAATTGGGGAGTAAAGAACGCTCAGATAGCGAGGAAGCCGCCGTCCACGTAGAGCTCGGCGCCTGTGGTGTAGCTGGCTTCGTCGCTGGCGAGGTAGAGAATGGCGTAGGCCAGTTCGATCGGCTCGCCCATGCGCTTCATAGGCGTGCCGGAGACGACCAGCCTGTTCAGTTCTTCGCTCTGCGCGTCGACCATCGGCGTGTGGGTGATGCCTGGGTGGACAGAATTGGCGCGGATTCCGTCTCCCACATAGGTGAGGGCAGCGTTTTTCGTCATGGTGCGGACTGCGCCTTTCGAAGCGTGGTAGGCTGCCGCGCCCGGCGCGCCGATCGTCCCCCAGATTGACGAGATGTTGACAATCGCGCCCTTCCTGTTTTTCTGCATGACTGGGATGACGTGCTTCATTCCAAGGAACGGGCCAGTCTGGTTGACCGCAATAGTGCGATTCCACGACTCGACCGAGCACTCGGTAATGGGCTCGTAGGTCAGGATGCCGGCGTTGTTGACCAGGATGTCGATGCGACCGTATTTTGCTTCGACGTCCCTAACGATCTTCTGCCAGTCACTTTCCTTGGTGACATCAAGGCGCATGCTCTCAATGCTAGCGCCGAACTTCTCCTTCGGCTCAGCCAGGTCGCCGACAACAACCTTCGCGCCCTCCTTCGCAAACAGGTCGACAACCGCGCGGCCGATACCTTGGTTACCGCCCGTGATCAGGGCTACTTTGTTTTCCAGTCTCATGTCTATCCTCTGTGAACACTCTGCGGATGGCACATTCCAGGCCGCCATCCAGGACAAGGGTGAGAAGCAGCGCCCGCTCACCCGATTCGATTTCAAAGCGGATTTTTCTCCAACCGCGGTGGGAATGACGGTCACCAGGGTGGGCGACTAAACCGTTTCCCGAACTAAGACCGCCTTTGCCAACCTCGTCGAAACTTCCCTATATGCACCTATTTATCGCTCTGGCGACTTGTGCCGATAGGAAGCTTCATGGTCTTCCGTCAAGGTACGTCACACAATCTGCCCGGTGGGAATAACTGATATTCCTGACTCCAGCTAGCTGACGCACACCACCCGCGCGCATCCTCACTCGAAACAACGCGCCGCTTTTGATTCGATAAGCTGGAGCAACCGGACGATGGACGAGGACCTAGCTCGCGTCGCCACTGACCTGCCGGAAATGTACTCGAGACTCAAGTCAGCCGGACTCAGCTTTCGCGAGCGCACTGTTTCCAATCTCGGCTTGCATCAGATTTTCTTCAAAGACCCGTCTTGCGTGACGATAAAACTGAATTTTCCGTGGAAGGGGAACTCGCAGCATCGACTTCACCGGTCGCTAGCGGGAAAACTCCGCCGTGGGAATACAAAAGGGGAACGGATAGAAGACCGGCCGTGCAGCTCGACTTTTCATTTGGTTAAGCAAATCGCCTGTCATCGGAACAGAGAGACGGTGCAGGACAATCAATCAGGATAGCCTTCGCTATCGCACATCATGAGGGTGTTTGAACATGAGCAATCTTGAATCGAAAAAAGTGTTGATCGTAGGCGGCAGTTCTGAGATCGGTGCCGCTACTGCCATGGCTTTCGCTGGGCTAGGCGCCGAAGTAACGATCGCGTCGCGCAACCAGGCGAAGCTGGACGCCGTTGCGGCCAGGATCCGCAGGCATGTGCGCACCGCCGTGCTGGACACGACCGACGAAGCTGCTGTTGAAGCCTTCTTTGCCACGGCGGGACAGTTCGATCACGTTGTGATTTGAGCGGCGCAGACGCCTGGCGGTCCGATTCGCCAACTCAGGTGGCGGAGCAATCGCCTGAACCCGCTTTGTCCAACACATCACGGCCACCTGCTCATCGAGTTTTGCCAAAAATGCCAGGCGGGGCATCCTACGTGCGGATACCTCGCCCCCACATTGGTTTCTCCGCGTGATACCTTGGTTTAGACGGCTGTCGGCGTCGCCCGATGCGGATATTCCAGATATCTCGTTCGAGGCGTACTCCGGAGAATTGCCAGCGCGCCGGTATCGGCTCCATCGCAGCGTGCGGCTTCATCGAGCCCATTCCGTCCAGGAATCATTGATATTTCGAGGGGATATCTTCCGTCAGCCCATACCGCATGCAATCCTTTGCTCCATCGTGCACGGAGCAAACGATCATGAATAGATTGCTTAACAAGACTGCAGTTATTACTGGCGGAAACAGCGGCATCGGCCTCGCAACGGCCAGGCGATTCGTCGACGAAGGCGCGCACGTCTTCATCGTCGGCCGACGTCAGGCAGAGCTCGATCAGGCTGCCGCTCAGATAGGCAAGAACGTCACGGCCGTAAAGGCGGACGTCACCAAACTCGAGGACCTCGACCGCCTGTATTCAATCGTTCAGGAAAAGCGTGGACAGATTGACGTTCTGTTCGCCAATTCCGGATCGATCGAACACAAGACACTCGAACAGATTACGCCGGAACACTACGACAGGACGTTCGATGTCAACGTGCGAGGTTTGATTTTTACCGTGCAGAAAGCGCTTCCCCTGTTGCGCGAAGGTAGTAGCGTTATTCTCACCAGTTCGATCGCCGGTATATTGGGGCTTGAGGCACACGATACATACAGCGCAGCCAAGGCAGCGGTCCGCTCTCTCGCCAGAACCTGGACGGTCGAGCTAAAGGGAAGAGGCATTCGAGTCAACGCCATTAGTCCGGGGGCAATCGACACACCCATCATCGAAAGCCAGGTAACCACTCCAGCGGAGGCGGATGCGTTGCGTGCCAAGTTCGCCTCAGTGACGCCTCTGGGCCGTGTGGGGCGACCCGAGGAATTGGCGGCAGCTGTACTCTTCCTGGCATCGGAAGACAGTAGCTATGTGGCAGGCACAGAGCTGTTCGTGGACGGGGGGTTGGCGCAGGTCTGACACAGCCATGACGCGTCAATGAAGCTGATCAGCCGACGCTCAAGGCATGGGCGACGGCTGATGGCTCTGGTAGTCGTCGAGCACCGGGGCCTTGATGAGGGACTCTGTGTTCCCGCCAACTACTGAAATCGCTCCCGATACATCTGATAACCCGCTCGGGCGGCAGTCCACGCCACGGTCGCCGAACCCATCACAACAAGACATAGCAGGTACCCGTAACCTACCAGCAGCTTGAATTCCTCGACTCGATTATGCGTGACCGACTCGATCACCGCAACCGGCGCCTCAGCGCTGGCCTTTTGCCCCGGTTCCAGCAGTTCAATTGAAACAATCTCACCGAGTGCGTCCTGGGCATGGTGGGTAATCCCCACCGTCCAGACACCATCCCGCCCGGTGCGGACCCATTCATGCGCTTCGGTATATTTCAGCTCAACGGGTATGCCCACGACTTGCTCCTTTCGCTATTCGATTCGGCGCCGTCATTGCGTGACGCTGGACACCCACAATCAGGCCGGAAGTTCCGGGGTGCCAGTTGCGGTGTGCATCCGCGGGCTTAACCGCCACCAGGATAGCGAACGGACAAATGGTTCGACACCGATCGGACATGAGGTTCAGCAGCGGCAGTGATTCACGCGAGCGCGACCTGTGAGTTGTCGGGTACCGTTCCGAGAAGCGATACAGCGTCGCCTTTCGCGACCACGCTGATATCGCTGACCGACAACCCCTTGGTTCGCACCAACGCTTTTCTCACGGCGTAGGCCGTCTGACGGTTCTGTGCCCTCACGGTCGCCTTTGACGAGGTCATCGCGGGAACAGTGGCAGGCGCAGCATTGGTCTGTGCAAATGCGCTACCCCAAAAAGGACTGCGCAGGCTGCCACGATTGGCAACATCTTGTGAAATTTCATGTTCATGCCTCACGTTGGAACCAATCGAGGAATGGCGCTATCGAAAGCGGCCCGCGCAGCGAACAGGCAATCAAATCTTAGTGAACGCCTATCCCCTCAGCAACGATACATGGGTATCGAATCGACATTCTTTTGATGGTACGAGGCAAGGAGTTCATTCCGATTGGAGATAACAGGTATTCCTTGCGTACACCTACCCGTCGGCTACACCAATGAATAGCATCAAATTGCGCAGGTTGAACTACCAAGCGGCGACGCTGATTGCACTGCAAGTCAGCAGCCGGTACGGCGGGCAGGTCGCGATCTCAAGCCAAGGTCTTCATTCATAAACGTCATGCAAAGGCCGATCAAAATGCGTTTGATGTCGCTCCGGCTCCCACGCAGACTACGGGTACGGACAGTGCGAATACCTGTTTCGAATGCCGAGTTGCCCGGTCTAGTGGCGGCACTCCATGCGGCATGAAGTACGGACCGTCCCGCGAGTACACGTGCGTTTCGTGAAGGACATCGTTGGTAGATCGCGAGCAAGGACTCAGGCTACCGAAGCGCGCGCGACAAGTCGTTGCGCCACGAAACATAGCTGACCTGCCAGACGCCAGGTTAGGCCTGCGTCGATAAGGAGACTTGAAATGCAAAGAGAAATATCTGCGGACTTCCCGTTCGATCTAAAGAGAACTCGCGTGCGCGACGCTGAAATGGCCTATGTCGACGTCGGCGAAGGAGATCCGATCATCTTTCTGCACGGCAACCCCACATCTTCCTACACGTGGCGAAACGTCATTCCACACGTACAGCAGCTCGCCCGATGCCTTGCGCCCGACCTGATTGGCATGGGTGAGTCAAGTCCGTCGCCGACCTACTCCTACACATTCGCCGACCATGCGAACTATCTCGATGCGTGGTTCGACCAGTTAAGCCTGCGCAAAAAAGCCATCCTGGTGGTTCAGGACTGGGGGGCAGCGCTCGGGTTCGATCGTGCGGTTCGCTTCCCCCACTCGGTATCTGGCATCGTCTACATGGAAGCGATGGTTCGCCCGAGGCTGTGGACCGATTTGCCGCCGGAGCGCCAGGCGATGTTCAAACGGCTGCGCGGCGAAGAAGGAGAAAGAATGTGTCTCGAGGACAACTTCTTCGTGAAGAAGATGTTGTTCGAATACGGCGTCATTCGCGAACTGACCTCTCGTGAGAAAGAAGTCTATTTGAAGCCATTCCGCGAGCCCGGTGTCTCGCGTCTGCCCACGCTTGTGTGGCCCCGGCAAATCCCGTTCGACGGCGATCCTCCGGACACGTACGCACGTGTCAAACGATACAGCGACTGGCTCACACAAAGCGTCGAGTTACCCAAGCTCTTCATCAACGCCGAGGAAGGACACGGAACGGCTGGCGCAGCGCGGGCGTTTTGCCGTGCGTGGCCCAACCAACGCGAAATCTCTCTGCGTGCGAAACACTATTTACCCGAGGACTGCCCGCACGAGATTGGAGAGGCAGTGGCCCAGTTCGTGACGCAGGTTCGTGGTGCGACCTGGTCCGCGCCCACGGCATCGTAACGTCGAAGCAAGGGCGAACCTCTCATCATGTCGACAATTCAATCTGCGCAACTGCATCTGGCTGGCGGTCAATCGACCGCCGGGAGCAATGGGTCGCGAGACCTATTGGCCAAGCTCCGTGACGATCTGGCCGGCGCCCTGGGTGCGTCAGTGTACTTCGGCGCGGGTCACCTGGCCGTGTATGCGTCCGACGCCTCCAATTACCGGCAAGTGCCGTTGGCGGTGGTCATCCCCAGCTCGATCGACGAACTGATCAAAGGGATCGAGGTATGCCGGCGCTACAACGCACCTGTCCTGATGCGAGGTGCCGGTACCTCGATGAGCGGGCAAACCGTCAACACGGCAGTCGTGTTCGACGTATCCGCTCACTGTTCGAGGATTCTCAATCTGGATCCCGCCTCACGCACCGCGCTTCTTGAGCCCGGCGCGATCTGCGATCAGCTTCGCGACGCGGCCGAACGGCACGGACTCACCTTTGCGCCGGATCCATCGACGCATAGCCGGTGCACGCTGGGTGGGATGATCGCAAATAATTCCTGCGGTCCACACTCTGTGATGGCCGGAAAGACGCTTGAAAACATCGAAGAAATAGAAGTTCTGACGTACGACGGGGCACGGTTCTGGGTGGGGCCGACCAGTGAGGAAGAACTCGAACACATCATCGCAGGAGGCGGACGCAAGGGAGAAATCTACGCTGGCCTGCGGGCGCTTCGTGACAGGTATGCCGACCTTATCCGTAGCCGGTTTCCGGACATCAAGCGTCGCGTCTCGGGCTATAACCTGGATCAATTGCTACCTGAGAACGGCTTCAATGTTGCCCGCGCGCTTGTCGGAACCGAGGGCACCTGCGCGCTGACGCTTCGCGCCCGTGTCCGTCTGGTTCATAGTCCCGCGCATCGCGTCGTCCTTGCACTAGGGTTTCCCGATATCTATACGGCGGCCGACACAGTACCGGAATTTCTCCAGTGCTCACCGCTTGCGATTGAAGGTCTCGACCGTCAAATCATCCGGGGACTCGAAGCGCGAAACCTGGCAGCCGCCGAGATTGCGATGTTGCCCGAAGGCGATGCTTGGGTTCTCATGGAATTCGGTGGCGAGAGCCCGGAAGATGCGGTTGCCAACGCGGACCACGCAGCAGCGAGGATTCTGAATCGGGGCTGCGGGCCCGTTCCGACCAGCAAACTCCTTGTGAGCCGCGAGGATCAACGACGGATCTGGTCGATCCGCGAGAACGGCGCCTCCAGTACACAACTGTCGATCAACCCCGGGGAGCCGGATCCCAAAGTCGGCTGGGAAGATGCGGCCGTGGATCCGCATCGACTCGGCGACTATCTGCGCGCTTTTCAGGCGTTGGTCGATCGTTACGGTTACAAGACATCGCTGTTCGGGCATTTCGGCGATGGGTGTGTCCACGCTCGTATCACCTTTGACCTCAGGGATGCACAAGGGGTACTTGGCTATCGGCAGTTTGCACGGGAAGCCGCGCAGCTCGTAGTCGATTACGGCGGCTCGTTGTCAGGCGAACATGGCGATGGCCAGGCAAAAGGCGAATTGCTTCCAATTATGTTCGGCGACGAACTGATGGAAGCGATGCGTACCTTCAAGAAAATCTGGGACCCGCAGAACCGAATGAATCCCGGAAAAGTTGTGGATGCACGCGGTCTTGATGAAGACCTGCGTATGGGTCCGGCCTACAAAGTCGTGAACTTTGCGACCAGACTTCAGTTCAGGAGCCAGGAAGGAAATGGCTTCCAGCGAGCGGTGGAGCGTTGTGTCGGGATGGGACGTTGTCGCGCCGAGAAGGGGAACACAATGTGCCCCAGCTATCGGGCGACGCACGACGAGCGCTTTTCCACGCGAGGTCGCTCCCGAGTTCTGTGGGAGATGTTGCAGGGAGATCTGATCGAAGACGGCTGGCAAAGCGAGCCGGTGAAGGAAGCGTTGGATACCTGTCTCGCGTGTAAAGGATGCCGGAGCGACTGTCCGACTCATACGAACATGGCCTCGTACAAGGCCGAGTTTCTCTCGCACTATTACGAGCGCCGCAGACGTCCTCGTCAGGCGCTATCGATGGGCCGCATCGGCGACTGGGCACCGCTGGCCGGTCGCTTGCCGGGTCTGGCGAATGCACTGACGCAAACGCCGGTCATTTCGTCCGTTGCAAAGCGGATCGCCGGTGTTGCTGCGGGAAGGACGTTACCGCGATTTGCGCCGCAAACGCATAGCAAACTTCACAAACGTCGTCCCGCCAATCCATCGCGATCGTTGAAGAAGGTCATTCTTTGGGTCGACACCTTCTGCGAGCACTTTCATCCAGAAATAGCCAATGACGCGGTCGACCTACTGGAGATCGCCGGCTTTGACGCGCAGTTGCCGTCGCGGCGCCTGTGTTGCGGCCGGCCGCTCTACGACTATGGTTACCTCGACGCGGCCCGTGAGCGTTTGCAGACGATTCTCGATACGTTGTCTCCCATGTTTGACGGAGACGATGCTGCCGTCGCGCTCGTCGGGCTGGAGCCCGGATGCATGTCGGTGTTCAAGGACGAACTGCTGAAAATGTTCCCGGATGATCCACGGGCAAAGGTTCTCTCCGACAACGCTTTCCTGCTTGGCGACTTTCTCAACGTGAGCGGGTACCGACCGCCCCGGTTTGACGCCGAGGTCATCGTTCATGCGCACTGCCATCAGAAGTCCCTCTTCGGCGTGACGGGTGAAAAAGCCATTCTTGCCGCGATGGGTGTAAAGGCGACATGGCTCGATAGCGGGTGCTGCGGGATGGCGGGTTCATTTGGCTTTGATCCAAAGCACGAGGAGATCTCTGCGAACGTGGGCGAGCTCGTGTTGTTGCCCGCCGTGCGGCAGGCGCCCAAACAGGCGTTCATTCTGACGAACGGCTTCAGTTGCCGGGAGCAAATCCACCAGAAGACCGGTCGCCAGGTCGTGCATTTCGCTGAGCTTCTGAAAATCGCGCATGAGCGTGCCGAAGCCCGGCCGGACGACGGACATGCTGTGGCCGCGGAAGCGCCAGCGGGAACTGCATAGAACCGAGCCAGCAACAGATACGAACCGACCATTCAAGGAGTGCATTGTGACATCCGCCCTAACGCCTCATCTTCACCCGCCCATTCGCGGCGTACTCGCTCCCGTCGTGACTCCGTTCGGATACGACCTTGAAGTGGACACCCAGGCGTTCATTGAGCACTGCAGGTGGCTTGTGGACGCCGGCGCAGGTCTGGCTGTGTTTGGAACCAATTCAGAAGCCGCCTCGCTGTCGCTTTCCGAACGCATGTCGCTTCTCGACACATTGACCGACGCTGGACTGCCCGCTGGAAAAATGATGCCGGGCACCGGCACATCGTCGCTGAAGGAGACGGTCGAGCTAACCCGTCATGCCGTCAATATAGGGGCGGCCGGTGTGCTCATGTTGCCACCGTACTATTTCAAGAATCCGTCGGAGAACGGCCTGTTCGACTATTTTTCCCGGGTCATCGAGCTGGTTTCGGACTCACGCCTGCGGATCTATTTCTACCACATCCCTCAGTTCTCCCAGGTTCCGATTACCCTGCCACTCATCGAACGTCTGATCAAGCGCTATCCGGGAATTGTTCGTGGCGCAAAGGATTCCTCAGGAGACTGGGCGAACACCGAGGCCATGATTCGCAGCTTCGGGGCGGATGGATTTGATGTGTTTCCTGCCAGTGAAGCGTTCCTGGCTCGAGCGATGGAAATCGGCGGTGCCGGGTGTATCAGCGCAACCGCGAATATGAATCCGCGCGGCCTCGTCGAGCTATACACCGCGCTGATTTCGGATGAACCAACGAATACGTTGTCCGACGCATTGGCTATCCGCGAAATCTTTATGTCGGTGCCAATGATTCCCGCCATGAAATACGTGATGTCGAAAGTCACTAACACGCCCACGTGGTCGGTCGTGCGGCCACCCCTGACTTCCCTCGCAGACGAGTTCGGCCTGGACCTGATGAAACGGCTAAGCGACGTTCGGTTTGTTATGCATGGCCTGAATTCGTAGCGATCAGCCCTGCCCCACCACCGTGGGACAGGGACCACAGATCCCCATTTCCGCTCCGTAATAACACGAAGCCTGCGGTGCGCCGTACAGCGGTAAGCCGGCGCGACGACAGGAAAAAAAACGGCGGCGTAGGGATCTGCACGAGGATTCAATGAGGAGACACGTATGAACAGTTTGGAAAGTTACGCGGCGCAGCCCCCCGCATTGGGTTTGGACAGGAAGTTGACGAAGACTTCCCTCGTTCTCGTCATGGTTTTGCTCGGCATCTCGTACATGTTTAACGCGATGGACCGTCAGGTGTTTCCCGCGTTGCTCGGCGGAATTCGGGAGACCTACGGCTTGACCCTGGCTCAATCAGGATTCGCCAGCACCGTATTTACCGTCAATGTCGCCATCTTCGGGGCGATCAGCGGGTGGTTCCTTGCACGCTTCAAGCGCCGATCGATTCTCGTCGGCGGTCTGATCGGTTACTCACTCTTTACGCTTGCGACACCGTTCGCCCAGGGATTCATCAGCCTGTCGGTCTATCGTGCTTTCACAGGCGTTGGAGAAGCGCTGCAGATTGCAACAATCTTTTGCTGCATAGGGAGTTATTTCGGACGGACCCGCGGCGCAGCTATGGGCGTCATGCAGGCGTTTTTCGGCTTTGGGGCGCTTGTGGGCCCGATTGCCGGGACACGTCTGAGTGCGTGGTTTGGATCGTGGCAGATGCCGATGTATATTTTCGGCGCCGCCGGCATTCTCATTGCCATCGCGGCGTTGTTCCTCATCCCAGCCGATTTTATCGAGGCCATAGAGCCGGGTAGCGGTACTACCGGCACGCTTCGGATGACGCGTGAAGATGTTCCCCGACTGCTCAATCGAAACGTCATTCTTGGTTCAATCTCGTTTGCGCTAGTCGGCCTGGCTTTCTTTTCGTACTCGGGACTCTACGCAACGTTCCTTCGTGAGCATTTGCATTATTCGCCAATAGCGGCGGGCTCTGCACTGGGGATGTACGGACTTGGCGCAATGGGCGCGGTCGCTGGCGGCTGGGCGGGCGACCGGCTCGGAAAAAAGGGGGTCTTTGCCGGTCTTGCAGTTCTCGCAGCAGTGAGCTTCGCCCTCTTCAATGGTGCGTCACGGCCGCTCACGCACGCGGTTCTCTCCTTCGTGTTTGGTCTGATGGTCAGTGGTTTTTTCTATGCCCGCTTCGTCTCCATCATTCAGCGCAGTGCCCACCCGGCAAAAATTGGGTACGCCGTATCCGCGGCAATGGCCGGATTCTATATAAGCGGGCCGTTCGCAGGATTTCTCTTTGGGAAGCTCGCCGATATGTGGGGGTGGTCTATCGCCGCCAATGTCATGGTATTCGCGCCCCCGTGTGCCGCCATTGTGCTCATGAGCTTCTTTGATTTCTCCCGGCTTCGCTGAGTATGGAGAAAACGAAGCTAGTCGTGCCCGGCTGCCCAGCCACCAGGCTTCAACCGGAAATTCCGGAAGAGCCGATAAACGTCGTTATTAAAACCGCCTTTGTTGTGAGGTAGAGCAATGAATCAACATCACAATCCGTCGCCCCGGCGACGCGCGCTTGTCATCGGCGCTTCCCTGGCTGGACTCTTTGCGACCGCATTGTTGCGCAAGGCGGGCTGGTCCGTCGAGGTCTTTGAGCGTTCCGACGTGGAATTGTTCGGACGCGGGGCGGGCATCACGGTGCAGCCGGAGCTCCGCGAGGCGCTCGTGGAAAGCGGTGCGGACGTTGGTTGTCTCGGTGTCGAGATCACCGATCGCATCGCGATCGACCAGCAGGATCGCGTCATCGAGCGGCTGCCCTACCCTCAGATCGTGACGTCGTGGGACAAGCTCCATCATTTGATGCGAACGATGATCCCGAGCGAGCATCACCATCTCGGGTGCAACCTGCAATCCGTCGAACAATCGTCGTCGGGGGTAACGGCGTATTTCACCAACGGGCGTGTAGAGAAAGCCGATCTGCTCATCGCGGCGGACGGTTATCGGTCGACGGTGCGCGAAATGTATATGCCGGAAATCCAGCCGATTTACGCCGGCTACGTGATCTGGCGCGGCGTCGCAGACGAGAGCGCGATGCCGAAGTCCGCAAAAGACACGATCTTCGACAAGTTCGCGTTCTTTTTGCCGCCGAACAACAAGATCATCGGATACCCTATTCCTGGCCAGGACCACGCGCTTGAGGCGGGTCGTCGGCGCTACAACTGGGTCTGGTACCGACCGGTCGACAGGGAAACGCTCCAGACAATGCTGGTGGACGAAAGCGGCGTTTACCATCCGATCTCGATCGCGCCTCCGAAGATTCGCCAGGATCTGATCGACGAAATCAAGCGCGCAGCCAAAGATCACCTTCCGCCCTCGTTTAGTGACACGCTGACGGCTATTCCCCGCCCCTTTTTCACGCCGATCTACGACCACTTCTCTCCGAAGATGGTGTTCGGCCGGGTCGTGCTGATTGGCGACGCCGCTTCTGTTGGCCGACCGCACATCGGGATGGGCGTCGCCAAAGGCGCATCGGACGCACAGGCACTTGCCGATGTTTTGCGCGACGCTTCGGTGCCGGCCGAACAGGCACTGGCAAAGTTCGAAAAGGACCGCCTGGACGTCGGTCTAAAGGCGGTGGAACGTGGTCGTTCGCTCGGTGAGTATCTGCTGTTGCCACACCCCTCCAATAACACTTCACGCGACGCGCATTGGCAAGAGTTTCACAGTGTCCACGGCATTCTTAAGAA
Source organism: Paraburkholderia sp. RL18-085-BIA-A (assembly GCF_046027075.1). Taxonomy (NCBI): domain Bacteria; kingdom Pseudomonadati; phylum Pseudomonadota; class Betaproteobacteria; order Burkholderiales; family Burkholderiaceae; genus Paraburkholderia; species Paraburkholderia sp. RL18-085-BIA-A. Next base: position 21,931 of record NZ_JARESU010000121.1, read on the forward strand.
TACGGCGTCATCCGACTTCCTCAAACCGCTTTGATGGTTGGCCGCACTGAAATCCCGGCGACGCCGGACATGAAACGCAACTAGAGAGATTGAGATGTCTACTTCCGACCTTCCAGTCCCGGACTTTTCGAAGAATATGCGCATTATTGGTCATTCAGACCAGGGTGGCCGCCCCGACGGCGTACAGCTCATGGTCCATCGTGGCTATGCATACATCGGCCATATGTTCTCGAAAGGATTCAGCGTCATTGACGTACGGGATCCCACGAAACCGACCCCGGTCAACTACGTGCCGGCCAAGCCTGACACCTGGAATATCCACCTGCAGACGCACGACGATCTGCTGCTCGTGATCAACGCCAAAGACATGTTCGCCGCGACCGAGTTTCAGGACGAGCGCGCCTACTATAGCGGCGCGCTCGGTCAGAAGGTAGGCACGGCCAGCAAGCCGAGCACTGGGCGTCATTGGCGCGCCGGACTAGCCGTTTATGACATCTCGAAGGGAGACGCTCCCCACGAAATCGGATTTATGCCGGTGGAAGGCGGCGGCATTCACCGCGTGTGGTACACCGGAGGCCGCTGGGCCTACGCATCGGCGCTGCTTGATGGATACACGGACTATATCTTCATCACCATCGATATGTCCGACCCACGGAACCCGAAGGAAGCCGGCAGATTCTGGTTGCCCGGCATGCATGTCGCCGGTGGAGAGGTGCCTTCCTGGGACGGTTCCAGACGGAACGGCCTGCACCATCCGATCGTTCACGGCGATACGGCGTATTGCGCCTGGCGGGATGCCGGGATGGTCATCCTGGACGTGGCGGATCGATCGGCGCCGAAATTGATCACACACCGGAACTGGTCGCCCCCATTCGGCGGCGGCACGCACAACTGCTTACCACTCCCCGATCGTGATCTGCTGGTCGTGCTCGACGAAGCCGTGCTTGATCACCAGGAAGATGGTGAGAAGTTTGTCTGGATGTTCGACGTCCGTGAGAAACGCAATCCGGTGAGCATCTCGACATTTCCGACGCCGGCCGAGTCCGACTACAAATCGAAGGCCGGACACTTCGGGCCTCACAACTTGCACGAGAATCGTCCGGGGTCGTTTGTCAGCTCGGACATTATCTTCGCAACCTATCAGAACGCAGGCGTACGTGCGTTTGATGTGCGCGATCCGTACCGGCCAGTCGAGATCGCCGCGTGGGTGCCACCGGCGCCGACACGTCTGATGGACCAGCGTCCAGACCGTCCGTGCGTTATCCAGTCTGCCGACGTGTTCGTGGATTCGAACGGCATCGTCTATTCGACCGACTACAACGGCGGTCTCTACATCCTGGAGATCGAGTCGTGGCAATAAACACAGCGATTGTCGGGCTCGGGTGGTGGGGAAAGCACCTGATGCGTCAAATGGCCGGGTCCGATGTGCTCCGGTTCGCCGCTGCGGTTGGTAGTCGAGACGCTCACCGGGCAGCGGCCGACGCGTATGGCGTGCCATTCACAACGGACATCGAGAGCGTACTAAACGATGATGGCATTCAGATGGTGGTGCTGACGACACCGCATGCCTTGCACGCCCAACAGGTCATGAGGGCTGCCGCGTCGGGAAAGCATATCTTCTGCGAAAAGCCGCTGGCGCTCACCGTCGCCGATGCGATCAAGTGTGCCACGGCGTGTGAAAAGGCCGACGTTCGACTCGGACTCGGGCATGAGCGTCGCTTTGAAACCGCGATGGTGGAGATCCGCGGGCTGATCAAGCGTGGCGAACTGGGGACCGTCCTGCACGCCGAAGGCAGTTTCAGCCATGACAAGCTGGCTAACGTGCCAACTGAAAACTGGCGTTTTACTGGCACTGATCTGGCTCCCCTGCCGATGACCGCTACGGGCGTTCACCTGACGGATCTTATGCTCGATATGCTCGGTGACGTCTCCGAGGTGTACGCCGCGTCACCACGCCGTGACGACGGCGCGGTGAGCAAGACTCTCTCGCTGCATCTGCGCTTCTCCAGCGGAGCAACAGGGTACGTCAGTTCCATTCTCGACACGCCGCTTTACATGCGATTCGCTGTCTTCGGAACCGCTGGTTGGGCAGAGGTTCGAAACCTGGCGCATCCTGATGCTGGCGGTTCAAGCATCACGACCATCCGCACGACGAGCGGTACTGAAAAAACCATCGTGCATGATTGGAACGATTCGGTGAGAGCGAATCTGGAAAGCTTCTGCCGCGCCGTCGCCACCGACGCACCCTATCAGATTTCTATCGACCAGATGATTCGGAACGTTGCCGTCACGGCGGCCGCCGCCGAATCGCTAAGGAGCGCTCGCCCGATTCAGTTGTAGAGCTGGCAACGACAACAAATATGTTGTCAATTTAAATATAAATACATTTGGAGACTTGTCGATGAACATGCCAGGTTATTCCAGGTATGCCGCAATGGCATTGGCGTTTGCTACCCTCTCACCCGCCGCGGCTAACGCGCAGTCGTCAGTTGAGATGTACGGGGTAATTGACGCTGTCGTCGGTAGTTTCAAAGGCAGTGGGGATCCGGCCGCAACGGTCGGGCTGCTGAACGGGGGGCAGACAACCTCATTCTATGGGATGCGCGGGACTGAAGATCTCGGCGGTGGCTACAAGGCTGACTTCGAAATAGAGGGGTACGTTCTCGTCAATACCGGGCAGGCAGGCCGCTTTACCGGCGATACAACGTATTCCAGAAACGCCTACGTCGATCTCTCCAGTCCCTATGGAACCTTGCGTTTTGGGCGTATCGTCACCACGTTGTTCTATATCACGTCACGGGCAAACCCGTTGCCGGGATCCTATCGCTTCAGCCCATTGCAAACTCAGACATGGATCGCCGATTACGGCCGCAATGTATTGGGTGACACGGGTTGGGACAGCTCTATCCTCTACGAGTCTCCGTCGATTTACGGCTTCAAGTTTTCCGCAACGGAAACAGCGCCAGGCACTGGCGCACATAACCAGTCGGCGGCAGTGGAATATACCCATGGTCCGCTCTACCTGGCCGGCCTGGTTCAGCGAGTAAAATACGGACTCGGCATTACGCCGGCGATCAATCGTCAGGATACCTATTTTTTTGGCGGATCATACAATCTCGACTTTGCGAAATTGTATGCGTCCTACGCCCACAACGCCGATTCCAATAACGGTGCCATTGACAACACCTATCAGGGTGGCGTGTCGGTTCCATTCGGCAGCCTGGCGTTGAGCATGGCCTATTCGAGGACGAATACGCCAAAAGG
>NZ_JARESU010000122.1:0-24883 GCF_046027075.1 Paraburkholderia sp. RL18-085-BIA-A
CCGCAACAAATAACGCGCAAGCGCACTAAAATGACCGCTTTCCGTCATTACGCGCGCCCGTGACCGGCGCATCGCCACCATGCAACATTTCGCGTCCGACAACTACGCCGGCATCTGCCCCGAAGCGCTCGACGCGCTGATCGCCGCCAACAACAGCGGCCACGAGCCGGCCTACGGCGACGACTCCTGGACCAATCAGGTATGCGACCGTCTGCGCGAACTGTTCCAGACCGACTGCGAAGTCTTCTTCGTGTTCAACGGCACGGCGGCCAATTCGCTGGCGCTCGCGTCGCTGTGCCAGTCGTACCACTCGGTGATCTGCCACGAACTCGCGCACATCGAAACCGACGAATGCGGCGGCCCCGAATTCTTCTCGGGCGGCTCCAAGTTGCTGACCGCGCCGGGCGTCGGCGGCAAGCTTACGCCGGACGCGATCGAAGCGGTCGTCACGCGCCGCGCCGATATTCACTACCCGAAGCCGAAGGTCGTCACGCTGACGCAATCGACGGAAGTCGGCACCGTCTACAGCGTCGAGGAAGTGCGGGCGATCGCGGCTATCGCCAAGCGGCGTCATCTGAAAGTGCATATGGACGGCGCGCGTTTCGCGAACGCGGTGGCGGCGCTGGACGTGCATCCGTCGGAGATCACGTGGCGCGCGGGCGTCGACGTGCTGTGTTTCGGCGGCACCAAGAACGGCTTGCCGGTGGGTGAGGCGGTGGTGTTCTTCGACCGCGCGCTCGCTGACGATTTCGCTTACCGTCTGAAGCAGGCGGGTCAACTGGCTTCGAAAATGCGCTTTATTTCGGCGCCGTGGCTCGGTCTGCTCGATAACGACGTCTGGTTGCGCAATGCGCGTCATGCGAATGCGATGGCGGAACTGCTGCAAACGCGGTTGCGCGAAATTCCCGGCGTGAGCATCATGTTCGAGCGGGAATCGAACGCCGTCTTCGCGCAGATGCCCGCGCGGGCCGCGAAAGCGATGCGCGCGCGCGGCTGGAAGTTCTACGAGTTCATCGGCGCGGGCGGTTGCCGGCTGATGTGCGCGTGGGACACGCAGCCGGAAACGGTCGAGCGTTTTGCCGCTGAAGTGCGTGAGTTGTGTATGGCATGAATGGATTGACCAGCGGTGGGTTGCTGAAGCCGGAGACGAAACCGCTTGCTGGAAGAGGTGGTTACGAAGAAGTGCGATGAAGGCGGCGTGTTTAGCTTGAGGCGGACTCGTGCCCTGAACGAGCGCGCGAAACCTGGTGGTGATCAAATCAAGTCTGGCGTCCGTGCCGGTGCTGGAAGAAACGCTAACTTCTACGTTGTACGTTGATGGTGAACCCGAGCGTTGAACCTGCTGGATGAACTGAATGCAAGAACCGCGCGCCGCACGCCGCCGTGACCCTCGCGCTAAACTCAGCACTCGCTAACGCGATAACGCATGACCGCACTGGCCACACAAAAAACAGCGCGCAAAACATAGTCAGACGAGACAAACGAAACAAACGAGACGTCCCCCACGCCATGACCGAATACCGATTTTGTCCACGCTGCGCCACGCCGTTGGCCGAGCGCGTCGATCCCGAGCACGAAGGCGGCCGCATCCGCCAGAGCTGTCCCGACGCCGCATGCGGCTACGTCCACTGGAACAATCCGCTGCCGGTGGTGGCGGCGATCGTCGAGTATGAGGGCAAGATTCTGCTGGCACGCAACGCCGCGTGGGCCGAGGGCATGTTCGCGCTGATCACCGGTTTCCTCGAAAACGGCGAGACACCGGAACAGGGCATCGCCCGCGAGGTGCTCGAAGAGACTTCGCTGCACGCGGAGACGGTCGAGCTGATCGGCGTGTACGAGTTCATCCGCAAGAACGAGCTGATCATCGCGTATCACGTGAAGGCGTACGGCACGATCGCGCTGTCGCCGGAGCTGCTCGAATATCGGCTGGTCGAGCCGGCTAAATTGCGGCCGTGGCGGGCGGGTACCGGCCAGGCGCTCGGCGAATGGATGCGGCGGCGCGGCTTGCCGTTCGAATTCGTCGACCGGCCGGGGCAATAGGCGAAGCGTCAAACCACGCAGCAACCCAGGCAGAAAACCACGCAACCAGCGCGGCGCGAAGCGAACCCGCGACGAGCTGCAATCGACGCATCGCGCACCAGCCACTGCGCACTGCCTCGCTCGATGCGCCGGTCAACGAGTTCACGTTCGGGGAGGAGCAACGCATGGCATACATCTACTACCTGACCCACATCCATCTGGGTTATGACACCTTGTCGCAACTGCCGTCGGAATGCGCGCGGATCGGCATCAAGCGGCCTTTGCTGATCAGCGACAAGGGTGTGGTGGCGACCGGCATCGTCCAGCGCGCGCTTGACGCAATGAAGCTCGGCGACGTGCCGCTTTTCGACGACACCCCGTCGAACCCGACCGAGGCAATGGTGCTGGCGGCCGCGCAGACGTATCGCGACGAAGGCTGCGACGGGTTGATCGCGGTGGGCGGCGGTTCGTCGATCGATCTGGCGAAGGGTGTGGCAATTGCGGCCACACACGAAGGTCCGTTGACCCAGTACGCAACCATCGAAGGCGGCAGCGCGAAGATCACCGACGCCGTCGCGCCGCTGATCGCGATCCCCACCACGGCGGGCACCGGCAGCGAAGTCGCGCGCGGCGCGATCGTAATTCTGAACGACGGCCGCAAGCTCGGCTTTCACTCGTGGCATCTGCTGCCGAAATCGGCGATCTGCGACCCCGGCCTCACGCTCGGCTTGCCGCCGGGCCTAACCGCGGCGACCGGCATGGATGCGATCGCGCATTGCATCGAAACCTTCCTCGCGCCGGCCTTCAATCCGCCCGCCGACGGCATCGCGCTGGACGGGCTGGAGCGCGCGTGGGCCAGCATCGAACGCGCCTGCGCGGACGGCAGCGATCGCGAAGCACGCCTGAACATGATGAGCGCGTCGATGCAAGGCGCGATGGCGTTCCAGAAGGGACTCGGCTGCGTGCACTCGCTGTCGCATCCATTGGGCGGTCTGAAGGTGAACGGCCGCACGTCGCTGCATCACGGCACGCTGAACGCGGTCGTGCTGCCCGCGGTGCTGCGCTTCAACGAGAGCGCCGCCAGCGTGATCGCCGAGCGGCGGTATGCGCGGATGCGTCGTGCGATGAATTTGCAGGAGCACACGGATCTCGCGCAGGCGCTGTTCGACATGACCGCGCGGCTCAGTCTGCCGACGGGGCTCAAGCAGATGGGCGTCGACGAAAGCATGTTCGACAAGGTCGTGCAGGGCGCGCTCGCGGACCATTGTCATCGCACGAATCCGCGCGAAGCCACGGCCGACGACTACCGCCGCATGCTGACCGAATCGCTTTGACGACCCCGCCCAACCGCCGAACGCCCACGCTCTCATGAACAAACCCGCCCCAGCCACCCGCGCCGCGTATCCGCATTTCCTGCCGATCACCACCCGCTGGATGGACAACGACGTCTACGGCCACGTGAACAACGTCGTCTACTACAGCTATTTCGACACCGTGGTGAACGAGTATCTGGTCCGTGCGGGCGTGCTCGACTTCGAGCACGGCGCGACGATCGGGCTGGTAGTCGAAACGCATTGCAGCTACTTCGCGCCGCTGGTGTTTCCCGAACGCGTCGAAGCGGGTTTGCGGGTGGCGCGGCTGGGCACGTCTAGCGTGCGCTACGAAGTGGGGCTCTTCAAGGAGGGCGACGACCAACCCGCCGCGCAGGGGCACTTCGTGCACGTGTACGTGGACCGCCTCACGCGCCGGCCCGTGAACCTGCCCGCCGATCTGCGCGCGGCGCTCGAACCGCTGAGCGCCGCCGTGCAGGCGGAATAGGCGCGTGCAGTCGTTCGTCATCAATCTGCTCAACGGCGTCAGCTACGGCCTGTTGCTGTTCATGCTGTCGGCTGGTCTCACGTTGATCTTCAGCATGCTCGGCGTGCTGAATTTCGCGCATGCGAGCTTCTACATGCTGGGTGCGTACGTGGGCTTCTCGGTGGCGGCGCGCGCCGGGTTCTGGAGCGCGCTGGTGATCGCGCCGCTCGTCGTCGGACTGCTCGGCGCGGCGTTGGAGCGCTGGCTGTTGCGGCGCGTGCGCGTGCACGGCCATTTGCCGGAATTGCTGCTGACGTTCGGCGCCGCGTATCTGCTCGGCGAACTGGTCAAGCTCGGCTGGGGCCTGAACCCGCTTTCCGCGACAGTGCCGTCCGTGCTCGACGGTTCGTTGTTCACCCTTTACGGTGCGGCTTTCTCGCGCTATCGGGCGTTCATGATGGCGGTGTCGCTGGCGATGCTGGCGGTGTTGTACGCGGTGCTGCGCGTGTCGAAGGCGGGGCTGATCGTGCGCGCCGCGCTTACGCACGCGAGCGCGGTCGAAGCGCTCGGCCACAACGTGCCGCGCGTGTTCACCGGGGTGTTCGCGGCCGGCACGGCGCTCGCCGCGCTGGCCGGCGTGATCGGCGCGCCGCTCTTCGTAATCGAGCCGGCGATGGCCGAGTCGCTCGGCTCGATCGTGTTCGTGGTGGTGGTGATCGGCGGGCTCGGCTCGCTGAGCGGGGCGCTGGCGGCGTCGCTGCTGGTCGGCTGCGTGCAGACGCTGGCCGTGGCGAGCGACGTGCCGCTGGGCGATGTGCTGGCGATGGCGGGCGCATCGGTGCCGCCCGAATGGGATGCGCTGACGCTCGCGCAGCTCGCGCCGCTGATTCCCTATCTGCTGCTCGTCGCGATGCTGGCGCTGCGCCCGCGCGGGCTGTTCGGGCGGCACGACGATCATGCGTAAGCGCGGTGGGGCGTCTGAATCGTCCACGACGTCGGCGCTGTCGACTTCGGCGCCGGCAACGTCCGCGCGGCCCGCGGCTCCGGCCCGCGCGCTTTGGCACGCTCTCGCGCCGTGGCTCGCGCTCCTGATGTTCCTCGCCGTGCCGCCGTTCATCTGGCCGCAAAGCTGGCTGCTCGCCTACCTCGCGCAGAGCGCGACGATGATCGTGTTCGCGCTCTCATACAACCTGCTGCTGGGCGAAACCGGACTGTTGTCGTTCGGTCATGCCGCTTACGCCGGGCTCGGCGCGCTGGCCGCCGCGCAGGTGTTCAACCGCGTCGGCGTGCCGCTCGCGCTGCTGCCGCTGGTCGGCGGCCTTGGCGGCGCGCTGTGCGGCGTGGTGTTCGGCTTTATCTCGACGCGGCGCGCCGGCACCGCATTCGCGATGATCACGCTCGGCCTCGGCGAACTCGTGGTGGCGGCCGCGTGGGCTCTGCCCGACTGGTTCGGCGGCGCGGCGGGCGTGGCGATCGATCGCACGAACGGGCCGCCGCTCGGCAGTTGGAGCTTCGGCCCTGCACGCGAGGCCTACGCGTTGATCGCGCTATGGTGCCTGCTGGCGAGTGCGGCGATGTTCGTGCTGTCGCGCACGCCGTTCATGCGGCTTGCGAACGCCGTGCGCGACAACCCGGCGCGGGCCGCGGCGATCGGCTGCTATCCGCGTCGCGTGCGCTATGGCGTGGTGGTGTGGTCGGCGTTCTTCGCGGGCATTGCGGGGACGCTGGGGCTGATCAATATCGAACTGGTGTCGACGGAAAGCGTCGGCATGGTGCGCTCGGGCGCGGTGCTGATCGCTACGGTGATCGGCGGGACGGCGGCCTTCTTCGGGCCGGTGGCGGGGGCGATCGTGCTGACGTTTTTCAGCGTCGTGGTCGCGAGCGTCACGCGGGCGTGGCTGTTTTATCTGGGGCTGTTCTTTGTGGTCGTCGTGGTGGCGTCGCCGGATGGGCTGGCGGGTTTCGTCGAGCGGCATACGGGGCGCCTCGCAACGTATGGCTGGCGCCAGTGTCGCGCGGTGTATCTGTGGGGCGCGGTCGCCGTGTTGTTGTGGTGCGCGGCGGTCGTGCTTGCGGTGCAATGGGCTTACGCCGTGCAGTTTGGCGCGGACGAGGGCGCGGTTTTCAGCGTCGCGGGTGTCTTGATGGGAATGGCTATGCCGCCGCTTTGGCTCGGCGTCGTGGTCTTTTTGCTGGCCTCGTTGGGTGCGGTCGCCGCGCGTTGCGCGAATCGCGCCCGGGCGTGCGTTGCCGGTTGGTCAAGCTCGACGCGAACAGCGGGGGATTCACGATGATCCCAGCTCTCGCCCTCTATGGCATCGAAAAGCGTTTCGGTTCGACGCGGATTCTGCGCGGCGTCGATCTCTCGGTCCAGCCCGGCGAGCGCCATGCACTGATCGGCCCGAACGGCGCGGGCAAGTCCACGCTGTTCAATCTGATCGCCGGCGGCACGCGGCCGAGCGCCGGGCGCATCGACCTGTTCGGCGCGGAGATCACGCGCCTTGCGCCGGCTGCGATCACGCGTCGAGGCCTCGCGCGCAGCTTCCAGAGCACCAGTGTGTTCGCTCGCCTGAGCGTGTTCGACAATCTGCGCTGCGCGGCGATGCTGGCCGAGCGCAACCGCGCGCGCTGGTGGCGGCGTTTCGCCGGCTCGCAGACGGTCGACACCCGCGCCGAACAGGTGCTCGATGCAGTGTGCCTGAGCGCGCGCCGGGACGTGCGGGCCGGCACACTCAGCTATGCCGAGCAGCGCGCGCTCGATCTCGGCATCGCGCTCGCCGGCGGCGCGCATACGTTGCTGCTGGATGAGCCGACCGCCGGCATGAACCGCGCAGAAGCGGCGCGCGCGATCGAACTGATTCGCGAGGCCACCGCGGGCCGCACGCTGCTGATGATCGAGCACGACATGGATGCGGTGTTCGCGATCGCCGACCGGATTTCCGTGCTGGTGCAGGGGCGCGTCATCGCGAGCGGCGCGCCGGCCGCGATTCGCGCGGATGCGGCCGTGCGCGACGCGTATCTCGGCGCGGGATTCGGCGTGGGGTTGGGCACATGAGCGCGTTGCTCGACATTCGCGCGCTGAACGCGTGGTACGGCGCGAGCCAGGCGCTGCACGGCGTTGCGCTGCGTATCGAGCCCGGCGAAGTGCTGGCGCTGGTCGGGCGCAACGGCTCCGGCCGTTCGACGCTCGCGCGCGCGATCATGGGCCTCGTGCGCTGCGAGGGCGAACTGCGCTTCGCAGGCCGCTCATTGAGCGGCCTGCGCACCTTCGAGATCGCGCGGCTCGGACTCGGCTACGTGCCCGAGCATCGCGACGTGTTTCCGGCGCTGAGCGTCCACGAGAATCTGCAACTCGGCGTCGCGCCGCGGACTCGCGGCCGCGCGCCGCGCTTCACTTTCGACGACGCATACACGCTTTTTCCGGTGCTGGGAGAACGCAAGCGCACGCGCGCCGGTGCGCTGTCGGGCGGCGAGCAGCAGATGCTGTCGCTCGCGCGGGCGCTGCTCGGCGATCCCGATCTGCTGGTGATCGACGAGCCCGGCGAGGGTCTCGCGAGTCTCGTGATGCAGCAGGTGGCCGGGTGTCTGCGGATGCTGCGCGAGCGCGGCGTGGCGATGTTGCTGATCGAGCAGCGCCTCGTGATCGCGCAGCAGATTGCGAGCCGGGTCGCCGTGATGGGGCATGGCGAGATCGTGTTCGACGACGGGATTGCGACGTTCCTGACGCGCTCGGACGTGATGCGGGAGTGGTTGGGGGTCGGCTGATCGGCGCTGTTTAACCTGGCCTTTCTATGGCATTGCCGCTGGCGGATTGTCGTCGCGACTTCGCGACGGGCGGAGCATTGCACGGCGCGTTCTCACGAAGCGCGCCGTGCAAGACGAATAATCAAGCATCCTTATTAATGATCCACTCATGCGCCGGATCGTTGCGGAAATGCCAGACCCTTTGTCCACCGGCCATCACGTTCAGATAGTACGAATCGTACCCATACGGCACGACCACCGGATGATAGCCGCGCGGCACCATCACGACATCGTGATCTTCCACCGCCATCGACTCGTCGATGTCGCGCATGTCGGTGTACACGCGCTGAAACGCGAAGCCCTGCGGCGGATCGAGCCGGTGATAGTAAGTTTCTTCGAGTGAACTCTCGTGCGGGACGTTGTCGGTGTCGTGCTTATGCGGCGGATAGCTCGACGCGTGTCCGCCAGGCGTTCTGACTTCGACGACCAGCAGCGATTCGGCGGGCTCGGTCTGCGGAAGAATATCGCATACGTAGCGCGTATTCAGTCCTTTGCCGCGCGTGGAGCGCTTCATCGAAGCCGGCTCGATCAGCCGCGCCGGATACTCGCCTTTGGCCGGCGCGCTCGCCACGCCGATCTCGGCGTCGCGGCGGGCGCGCACCGTCGCGCGCACGTTGGGCGGCAAATACACCGCATACGGCGCGGCATCCTCGAACACGCTGTCGCGCGAGCCGAGCGAGGTCCACGTGGTGTCGGCGGTTTCGATATCCATCGCGCCGGTGAGCACGACGATGCACACCTCGCGCGATGCTTCGAACACATGCACGACTTCGTTCTCGCCCAGCCGGTACGCGGCGAATCCCACATAGCGCCAGCATGCGGACTGCGGCGTTACTCGCGCGATTGTCTGGCCTTCGCGCTGCGCCTTCACCAATAAACTCATGCTGCCTCCTGCACGTTTCTGTCGGGAGCGTCGAGCGGCGCATCGACCAGCGCGCGCAACGTCATATAGCCTTTCTGTGCGTACTCGAACGACGGCGCCACCACCGGGTCCTGTTCCGCTTCGACCACCAGCCAGCCGCTATAACCGTGCCGCTTCAGCCGGGCAATGATCGCCGGGAAATTCACCGCGCCGTCGCCGGGCACGGTGAAGGCGCCGGCGATCACCGCGTCGAGAAAACTCCAGTTGCTATTGCGCGCCAGCTTCATCACGGCGGGGCGCACGTCCTTGCAATGCACATGGCACACGCGCGCGATATGTTTATCGAGCACCGCGAGCGGATCGCCGCCGGCAAACGTGATATGCCCGGCGTCGAACAGCAGGCCGACGGCGTCGCTGGTGCGCGCCATCAGTTGATCGACGTCGGCGGGTGTCTCGACGTACGCGCCCATGTGATGATGATACGCAAGCCGCACGCCACGGCTCAGCGTAAAGCGCGCGAATTCGTCGACGCGCGCCGCGTACGCGGCCCATTGCGCGTCGCTAAAAAAACGCGGCCGTTGATAAAGCGGCTGCGGCGCGCCCTGAATCGAATCGGCCACTTCGCCGTACACCATCGCCGTCGCGCCGTTTTGCGCGAGCAGTTCGAGATGCGGGCCGACCGATGCGATCTCGTCTTCGACGCTGCGTCGAGCGAGCTGTCCGGAATACCAGCCGGACACCAGCGCGAGATCGTATTGCGCGAGCAGCGTCTTCAACGCCTGTGGTTCGCGCGGAAACTTGTTGCCGAGTTCGAAGCCCTGATAACCGATCTGGCGGCCTTCCGTCAGCGCCACATCGAGCGGCGTCTCGCCGCCCAGCGACGGCAGATCGTCGTTCATCCACGACAACGGGTTGATGCCAATGCGTACGTCGAAAGCAGTCATGCGAGCGTCCTCATTCGTGATCGAGGTGATCGGGGTTGCGGGTGTGATCGTCCGACGCGGCCGGCGCGGCGCGCGCCGCGAGCTGCGCCTCGTATTTCGCGCGTGCGTCGCGTACGGCGTCGCGCGGTGAGACTTCCGGCACGGCGACTTCCCACCACCAGCCGCCGTCGTCAGTGGTGCGGGCGGGGTCGGTATCGATGCTGATCACGTAGGTGCGATCCGCGGCGCGCGCGCGTTGCAGTGCGGCTTCGAGTTCAGCGACATTGGCGACATGTTCGGCTTGCGCGCCGAGCGCGCGAGCATGCGCGGCGAAGTCGATGCGTGGCGCGCCGAGCGGGCCTTGCACGCAGTTCTCCAGCAGGTTGTTGAACGGCGCGCCGCCGCACGCCTGTTGCAAGCGGTTGATACAGCCGAAGCCGCGATTGTCGAGCACCACGACGATCAGCTTTGCGCCGAGCATCACCGAGGTCGCGATCTCGCTGTTCATCATCAGATAGCTGCCGTCGCCGACGATCACGATCACGTCGCGTTCGGGCCGCGCGAGTTTCACGCCGAGTCCACCGGCAATCTCGTAGCCCATGCACGAATAGCCGTATTCGACGTGATACGCGCCCGGTCTGCCAGCGCGCCACAGCTTGTGCAATTCGGCAGGCAGCGTACCGGCCGCGCACACGACGATGTCGTCGGTCGCGGAGCGCGCGCTCGAACGCTGCACCGCGCCAATCACGTCGCCCTCGTAAGGCAGCACTGCATCGCGTTGCGGCGCATGCGTGAGCGTGCTCACCGTGTCGCGCCAGCTGGCCGCTAGCTTGTGCGCGCGCGCGGTCCACGTACGCTCCGCGTGCCAGCCGTGCAGCGGCTCGGTGAGCGCTTCGAGCGCGAGCCGCGCGTCCGCTTCGACAACCCGCGCGCGATGCTTGAGGCCGTCGAACGCATTGGCATTGATGGCGATCACGTCGGCCTGGGTGAACAGCGTGTTCGAGCCGGTGGTGAAGTCCTGCAGGCGGGTGCCGATCGCGAGCACGCAGTCCGCGTCGTGCGCGAGCGCGTTCGCGGCCGGCGAGCCGGTCACGCCCAACCCGCCCGCATTCAGCGGGTCGTTCCATGCGAGCGAGCTTTTGCCGGCCTGCGTCTCCGCGACCGGGACGCCGTGGGTGGTCGCGAAGCGGTGCAATGCATCGGTCGCGCGGCTGTACAGCACGCCACCGCCGGCGACGATCAGCGGACGCTTCGCGTGCCGCAAACGTGCACAGGCAGCGTCGATCTCGTCGACGCGCGGCGCGGGCGCATGAAAGCGGACCACGCGCGGCGCGAAGAAATCGGCGGGGAAGTCCCATGCCTGGGCTTGCACGTCTTGCGGCAACGCGAGCGTGACCGGTCCGCACAACGCGGCGTCGGTCAGCACGCGCAGCGCGCGCGGCAGCGCGCTCAGCAATTGCGCCGGGTGCACGATGCGGTCGAAGTAGCGCGACACAGGTTTGAACGCGTCGTTGGCGGACACGCCGCCATCGTTGAAATCCTCGACCTGCTGCAGCACCGGATCGGGCGCGCGCGACACGAAGATATCGCCGGGCAGCAGCAGCACCGGCAGTCGGTTCACATGCGCGAGCGCCGCGGCGGTCAGCAGATTGGTGGCGCCGGGTCCGATCGATGTCGTGACCGCCATCATGCGGCGGCGGAAATGCGCCTTCGCATACGCGATCGCGCTGTGCGCCATCGCCTGTTCGTTGTGGGCGCGCAGCGTGGGCAGCTCATCGCGATGCTGATACAGCGCTTCGCCCATCCCCGCGACATTGCCGTGACCGAAGATGGCGAACACGCCGCCGAACAGCGGCTCGGTGCCGCTGCCGTCTTCGCACGTCACGCGTTGCGCCGCTAGATAGCGCACCAGCGCCTGCGCGGTCGTCAGGCGGATCGCGCCTGACGATGGCGTGCGTGTCTGGGTGGCGTCGTTCGCGGATACCGCGTCGTGATGCATTACGCGCTGATTCATGCCGCCTGCTCCTGATGAACATGATTCGATGTGCCGGCTTGCGCGTCGCTCGCGCCACGCGTTGCCCGCCATGACGCGATCAGCGTTTCGAAGGTATGGCGCACGCGCGCGATCAGTTCGTCGTCGCCGATTTCTCCGGCGAGCCACGCATGGCTCGGTTCGTGGAAGATCGTGCGGCCTACGGTGAAGCCACGGCACGTGGCCGATTGCGCGGCCGCGCGAAAGCCCTCGTTCAACTGGTCGACACCCGCCGACAAACCGAGCAGCACCACGCCCCGGCAATACCGATCACGTTCGGCGATCAGTGCGTCGACGGCCCGCCATTGCGCGGCGTCCATCGGTTCGAGCTTCCACCACTCCGGATAGATGCCGATGTTGTACAGGCGCTTCAACGCGCGATACACGATGTCCGGCGCTTGCGGCAGATGCGCGTGCTTCGGCGGAATGACTTCGAGCAGCAACTCATGGCCGCTGGCCTGCGTCGCGTCGTAGAGCGCGCGCAACTGGGCTTCCTGTTCGAGCCGCTGTTCGATGGGCTCGTCGGGATGGAATTGCACGAGACATTTGGCGACATGCTCCTGCGGCCACGCGATCAGCGACGTGCCGATCGAGCGGCCGTGATCGAACACCAGCGGCACCGAGCCCGGCAACTCGACCGGTCGGCCGATCCACCAGCCACGGCCGGTGGCGGCGTTCAACGCATCCTGACCGTAGCGGTCATCGATCAGCACGCCGATACGGCCTTGCAAGCCCAGCGCGCTCTCGGTCTGTGCGACGGCCTCGACGAACAGACCTTTCAGGCGCGCGATGCGGGCTTCGTCCGCGCCGGTTTGCTGCGCGAGTTCGAAGAACTGGTTGCGATGATCGAACGCGAAACCGAGCACTTCTCGCCACGGTTTGCGCGCGGGCGACACGCGGTGCAGGCGCGCGAGCGTCGCGTCGCGATCGGGGCGGCGCATCCGTTGCGGATCGGCTTTGGCTTCGCGCAGGAAGTAGTCGAGTTCGGCCGGTGTCGGCATGGCCGGCGCGCAGCCGTGCCGCGACACGACCAGCGCGCCGCTCGCGTTCGCGGCGCGCGCGCAGGCTTCCAGCGGCTGATCGCGCAGCCAGCCGGACAGGAAGCCCGACGCGAACGCGTCGCCCGCGCCGAGCACGTTCAGCACTTCGACTTCCACGCCGCCGTGAATCGGCGCATCGTCGAGCGAAGCAGGGACCTTGCCGTCGATGATCTGGCAGCCCAGCGGCCCGCGCTTGAGCACCAGCGTGGCAGGCGTGACCGCGCGCACCATCGCGAGCGCATCGACCAGTTCGGTCTTGCCACCGGCGATGCGAAACTCCTCTTCAGTGCCGATCACCAGATCGAACAGCGGCAGGATGCGCTGCAAATGCGCGCTGACGCCCTCGCTCGCGACAAAGCGCGTTTCGCCGTCCGCCTTGCCCGTGAGTCCCCACAACACCGGGCGGTAGTCGATATCGAGCACCGTGCGCACCTGATTGCGGCGCGCGTACTCGAGCGCGCGGCGGCTCGTGCGGTTCACCTGTTCGGTGGAGAAGTGCGTGCCGGTAATCAGCAGCGCCTTCGACGACGCGATGAACGCCTCGTCGAAATCCGCTTCGTCGACGGCCATGTCGGCGCAGTTTTCGCGGTAGAAGATCAGCGGGAAGGTGTCGCGGTCCTTCAGGCCGAGCAGCACCAGCGCGGTCAGGCGCTCTTGATCGACCCGCACATGGCTGACGTCGCAACCCTCTTTGATCAGCGTTTCGGTGAGGAAGCGGCCCATGTGGTCGTTGCCGACGCGCGCGAGCATTGCCGACGCGAGCCCGAGCCGCGCGCAGCCGAACGCGATGTTCGCCGACGAACCGCCGAGATACTTCGCGAAGCTCGACACGTCTTCGAGCCGCGCGCCGACCTGCTGCGCGTACAGATCGACGGCGAGGCGGCCGAGGCACACGATGTCGCGGCTGCGGCCCGGCGCGAACCGTCCGCCGGCCGCCGAAGCCGAAGCCTGAGCCGAGGGCGGCGTGGTCCCGCTGGATGTGCTGGAGTGATCCATGAATACCCCTGAATAGCTGAGCGCGGTTGCCCGGCACGCCAGGTGCCGGGCAACCGCGCGAATCGATCAGATCGTCGCGCCTTCGAGTTCGCCGATCATCTTCTGCATTTCGGCGCCGCCGGCCATCATGTCGAGCACCTCGTCCTTGCTGATGGTGTCCTTGGTGAACGTGCCGAGCGATTTGCCGCGATTGAGCAGCGTGAACGAATCGCCGATCGGATACGCGTGGTGCACGTTGTGCGTGATGAAGATCACCGAGATGCCTTTGGCGCGCGCCTTGTGGATCAGCTTCAGCACGTTGAAGCTCTGCTTCACGCCGAGCGCGGCGGTCGGCTCGTCGAGAATCAGCACGCGCGCGCCGAAGTGGATTGCGCGCGCAATCGCGAGGCACTGCTTCTCGCCGCCGGACATGGTGCCGATCGGCTGATGCGGGTCGCGCACGTTGATGCCCATTTCCGCGAGCTTGTCGCGCGCGGTCGTGGCGCTGGTTTCGAGGTCCATTACGTTCAGGAAACCGAACAGTTTCTTTTGCGGCTCGCGCCCCATGAAGAAGTTACGCGCGACCGACAGCAGCGGCACCAGCGCCAGATCCTGATAGACGGTCGCGATGCCGATATCGAGCGCGTCTTTCGGCGACGTGAAACGCACCGGCTTGCCGTCCACCCGGTAGATGCCTTCGCTCGGCTGGTACACGCCTGCGAGCGTCTTGATCAGGGTCGACTTGCCGGCGCCGTTGTCGCCGAGCAGGCAATGCACTTCACCGCGTTTGAGCTTGAGCGTGATGTCCTTGAGCGCAATGATGTTGCCGAAATAGCGGCTGACGTTTTCGAGCGACAGGATGTAGTCGTCTTCGGTCTGTTCGAGGGCGGTCATCATGAACTCCTTGTCTTAGCGAGACGCCGCGACGCGGCTGCGCACGTAGTGGTTGAACAGCACGGCGAACAGCAGCATGACGCCAAGGAACACCCGGAACCAGTCCGAGTCGACATTGGTGTAGGTGATGCCGATTTGCACCACACCGAAGATCAGCGCGCCAAAGCATGCGCCGACCACCGAGCCGTAGCCGCCGGTGAGGAGCGTGCCGCCGATCACCGCGGCGATGATCGCTTCGAATTCCGCCTGCAAACCGCGGTCGGCCGCGGCCGAACCGATGTCGCACACTTGCAGCACCGCATACAGACACGAACAGAACGCGGTCAGCACGAACAGCGAGATTTTCACGCGCCGCACCGGCACGCCGACGTTCTTGGCCGCGTTGGCGTCGCCGCCGACGGCGAAGATCCAGTTGCCGAAGCGGGTTCTCGCCAGCGTGAATGCGCAGACGACAGCAAGCGCGAGCCACCACAGCAGCACTTTAGGAATACCCGGCACGAGCGGCATGCCGTTGTCGAGCATTTTCACGAGGCCGATATGACCCAGCCACGCGAACAGGCCCCGGAACGCGACCCCCTGGAACAGCGTATGCGCCAGCCAGTCCTGCCGCGCGACGTCGCCGACGCCGGAGATGATCGTGCGATCGGCGAACATCACCGACAGCGCCAGCGTGAGTCCGCGCAGGATGAACAGGAAGGCGAGCGTGACGATGAACGACGGCAGCCGCGTCCGCATCACCAGATAGCCGTTGAGCGCGCCGAGCAGCATCGAGCCGACGAACGCGAACACGATGGCGAGCCAGATCGGCCAGTGGAAATACATGGTCGGCAGCGCCACCATCATGCCGGCAAAGCCGATCATCGAGCCGATCGACAGATCGAATTCGCCGGCGATCATCAGCACGCAGGCGCCGACCGAGATCAGACCCAGATAGGCCGCGACTTGCGACCAGTTCATGATGCCGTCGAGGTTGAACATCCCCGAGTTGCCGGCCGCCACGCCGAACACGATGAACACCATCGCGGTGCCGGCTAGTGCTGCGAATTCCGGGCGATTGAGCAGATGCCGGAACCACGATTCCCGGCGCACGCGCTCGTCGGCGGCAACGGGCGGCGTGGCTGAAGCCGGCCCCGACGGATCCTGCGGATCGGACGGGGGCTGCTTGCGGTGATGGGGTTGGAAAAGGTTGGCGACACCCATTGAAGCTCTCCTTGATACGCCAGCGGGCGGCTGGTCGACGCAAACCCGCGCGGCGTTTGAAGCAGGTAAATGCGGTACGTAAAGCAGGTGAACGGGCGAGTGCCGGCTAGACCAGAGGCATCTGGCCGGTCCCCACCTGTTTCATGCTAGCCGCCATCGCGGCGGCGCCATCAGCCGATGCGTTGCCTAGCGGTATTGACCTGCGTACTTGAGCACCTTGTCGACATTGGCTTTCGTGATGAAGCCCGGGCCCGAGCCGATATTGCGCGGCCCATAAGAGGGGGCGAGCCCGTAGGTGGCAAGCCGTTCCTTGAATTTCGGATTGGCCTGCAGCATCTCGCGGATTTTGACCGGATCGGTGGTGTGGTTCTTCTTCACGATGGCGAGCACGGCGACCGGGATATAGCCCTGCAAGTACGGTTGCTGGTCGATCGCGAACTGGATCGTGCCGTCCTGGATGCCCTTCGCAATGTCGCTGTCGAAGTCGAACGTGGCGAACCAGATCTTGCCCGCGAGGCCCATCTGTTGCAGCGCCTTGAGCGTCGGATCGGCCGACAGCGGCCCGAGCGTGAGCACCGCCTGGGTGTCCGGATGATTGCGCAGAAAGGCGCTCACCTTGGACTGCACGCCCGTAGGATCCTGGCCGGCGTCGAGGGTCGAAGTCTTGAAGTCGACGCCGATCGCCTCGGCAAAGCCACGGCAGCGTTCGAACGAAGCCGGGTTGGTCGCGTAGTGGTTCACGCACAGGAAGGACTTGATGCCCGCCGCCTTCGCTTTCTCGCCCGCCGCCTTGCCGGCGGCGTATTCAGGCTGTCCGACGTGCATGATCGCGCCGAGCTTCGCGCTTTGCTCCTCGGTGCCGGAGTTGATCGTGACGAGCGGAATGTGTTTCTCGGTGACCTTGGAGATCGAACTCTTGAGCACGTCGAAGTCGGCGATCGAGACGATCACACCGTCGTAGTTGCGCGCGGCGGCCTGTTCGACCAGACGCGCCATATCGGCGATGTCGCCGTTCGGCGGATTGCGGTAGTCGGTCGTGACGTTGAAGTCCTCGTCGGCCTGTTTGATGGCGTTCTTGATGGTGTTCCACCACGAGTCCGAATCCGGCGCGTGGCTGATCAGCACGAAGTGGGCGTCGGCCGCGCGGGCGGCCGAGGCCGCGCCGAATCCCGTCGCCAACGTCAATGCCGTCACCAGAATCCTGAGCGTAGCCTTGCCCTTGCAAAGTCTCATGTCTCCACCTTTCTCGGTCTGTCGTTATTGAGGGGAGCGTCTGGCGGCGGCTTTCGATCCGCATACTGGCCGGCGCATCTCCACCGAAGCACCATCGCTCACGACCAAGATTAGGTCATCTTCCAAGGCGTTGCAATGAAAATTTCACGACAAATAAAAATGGAAAATACGTTCCATTTGGCACGAACGCTGCCTATAATCGGCAGCGTCGGAAGGTCGTGCGGCGCTGCCCGGCAAGCGGTTGCCGCATTGCAATAAAGCACTAGAGAGAAAGCCATGGCGGAACCGAGCACCGAAGAACTGCCGAGCGTCGAAGAATTGATGCAGCGCATCGCGGAAAACTACGAGGCGTTGCCGCGGCAGTTGAAGAACGTCGCGACCTACATCGAGCAGAACCGCTCCAGCGTGATGGTGGATCGCACCAGCGACATCGCCGCGAGCTGCGGCGTGCATCCGTCCGCCGTGGTGCGGTTTGCGCAACGCTTCGGCTTTTCCGGCTTCTCCGATCTGCAGGCGCTGTTTCGCCAGGCGTACACGGGGCAGGGCGCGTCGTCGCCGAGTTATCAGCAGAGGATTCGCAAGCTGATCGACGAGAAGCCGGGCGCATTGTCGGGCGGCGCGGTGGCGCGCGAATTCATCGCGGCCTCGCGCGGCGGCCTCGAAGAACTCGAAGCAGGGCTCGACGACAAGCAGTTCGACGCCGCGGTGAAGATGCTCCAGCAGGCCGACAACATCTACGTGATCGGCGTGAGGCGTTCCTTCCCGGTGGCGAGCTACATCGTCTACGCGTTGCAGCACACGCCCAAGCGCGTGCATCTCGTGTCCGGTTTCGGCGGCATGTACCGCGAGCAGATTCGCAGCGTGAAGAAGGGCGACGTAGTGATCGCGATCAGCTTCGCGCCGTATGGCAAGGAAACGCAGTACTGCCTGCGCGTTGCCCATCATCATCAGGCGAAGACGCTGGTTATTACGGATAGCCAACTATCTCCGCTGTCGCGTTACGCGACCACCCAGCTGTATGTGAAAGAGGGCAGCGCGTTCGCATTCCGCTCGCTGACCAGCACGATCTGCTTGTGCCAGGCGTTGTTCATCGCGCTCGCGTACAAGCTCGAATTGAACGTTGAAGAATCCAAAGACACTGGAGGATACGATGACTGACGCGGTAAAGACGATCGATGTGGCGGTATTCGGCGCGGGGCGCATCGGCAGGATTCATGCGGCGAATCTCGCGCGGCATCCGGGCGTGCGGCTCAAGTACGTGGTCGATGTGAATCGCGAGGCCGCCGCGGCGCTCGCCGCCGAGCATGGCGCGCAGGTCGCGGATATCGACGGCGCGATGGGCGACGCCGCGATCGGCGCGACCGTGATCTGTTCGAGCACGGATACGCATGCGGACCTGATCGTCAAATCAGCGGCGCAAAAGAAGCATGTGTTCTGCGAGAAGCCGGTCGATCTGACGCTGGAGCGCGCGCAGGTGTGCGCCGATGCGGTGGAGCGCGCGGGCGTGGTTTGCATGATCGGTTTTCAGCGCCGTTTCGATCCGACTTTCTCCGCGTTGAAGGCGCGTATCGACGCGGGCGAGATCGGCACGCCGGAAATGCTGGTGGTGACGAGCCGCGATCCGGGCGCGCCGCCGGTCGAGTACATCCGGCACTCGGGCGGCATCTTCAAGGACATGCTGATTCACGACTTCGACATCTTCCGCTGGATTCTCGACGACGAAGCCGACACGCTGCACGCCACCGGCAGTTGCCTGAGCGACCCCGCGATCGCGGAGGCGGGCGACATCGATTCGACTGCCGTGACGATCCGCACCAGGCGCGGCCGGCTGTGCCAGATCAATACCGCGCGCCGCGCCGCCTACGGCTACGACCAGCGTTTCGAAGTGCTCGGTAACACCGGCATGCTGCAGGCGGGTAACGTGCGGCCGACCGAAGTGACCGCGTATTCGAGAACCGAAGTGTCGACCGACGTGCCCGAGGCGTTTTTCCTCGAACGGTATCGCGCGGCCTACGCGCTCGAAATCGCGCATTTCTTCGACGCGGTCACGCAGGGCAAGCCGGTGCGCACCACCGTGGCCGACGGCCTGAAAGCGCTTGAACTCGCCGATGCCGCGACCCGTTCGTGGCGCGAGGGCCGCGCGGTCAAACTCGGCGAGGCATCGTGATGATCGCGGCAGCGGGGCGCGTGCGTGTCGGTGTGGTTGGCCTGGGCCGGCTCGGCAAGCGGCATGCGGAGAATCTCGCGTATCGCGTGCCGGGCGCCGCGCTCGCGGCCGCCTGCAGTCCGCTGGAAGACGAGCGGGCGTGGGCGCGCGACGCATTGCCCGAGCCGCGTCTGTATGGCGATTACGCTGACCTGCTCGCCGATCCCGGCGTGGATGCGGTGTGGCTCGTCACGCCGTCGTCGTTGCACGCGCAGCAGATCATCGACGCACTGCGCGCCGGCAAGCACGTGTTCTGCGAGAAGCCGTTGTCGCTCGACCTCGCCGAGTGCGAGCGCGTGCTGGCCGAAGCCGCGCGCTATCCGCATCTGCAGGTGACGATCGGCTTTATGCGCCGCTTCGATCCGAGCTACAAGGACGCGTTCGACAAGATCGCGGCAGGCCGGATCGGCAGACCGTTCCTCGTGCGCTCGCAGACCACCGACCAGAACGACACCGACGGTTTCTTCGTGCGCTTCGCGGCCACCTCGGGCGGCATCTTTCTCGATTGCACCGTGCACGATATCGACGTGGCCCGCTGGCTGCTCGGCAAGCCGCGCGCGACGCGCGTGTTCGCGGCGGGCGCGGTCGCGCTGCACGAGGGCTTGCGCGAATCCGGAGACGTCGACAACGGTGTGGCGATCTGCGAGTTCGAAGGCGGCAAGCTGGCGATGTTCTACGCGTCGCGCACGCAGGCGCATGGCAACGACACGCAGAGCGAAGTGATCGGCACGGCTGGCGCGCTCGCGATCGGCCACAATCCGCGCGCGAATCGCGTCGAGATATACGACGCCACCGGGATTCGCAACGAATGCACGCCGAGCTTCTTCGACCGTTTCGAAGACGCGTTCCTGCACGAGGCGCGCGCGTTCGTCGCGGCGGTGCAGGGCGGGGCGCCAGCCCATGCGCAAGCGGGCGCGACGCTCGCCGACGCGCTCGAAGCGACGCGCATCGGCATTGCGTTGCGGCAGTCGCTGCAAAGCGGGCAGGCGGTCACGCTATAGCGGCGTGAGTCTCTCATGGCGCGTGCGAACCGGCCCTGCCGCCTCGTGTCCGGCGGCGGCGCGGCGCCTGCTGTAGAATTTGACCCTCTGTCCGGCGTCGCTCATGACGCCTCGTCCCGAAGGTCATCGTCGATGCAAATTCAGATTCACAAGGAAGTCGATGCGCGCGGGCTGATGTGCCCGCTGCCCATTTTGCGCGCCAAGAAGGCGCTCGCCGACATGGAAAGCGGCCAGATCCTCAAGGTGCTGGCCACCGATCCGGGCTCGCAGCGCGATTTCGCCGCGTTTGCGAAGCAAACCGGCAATGAAATCGTCGAAAGCTCGGCGCAAGACAAGGTTTTCACGTTCCTGATGAGGCGCCGCTGACGAGCGGCAGCCGGCCACAACGCGCGCCCCACACAAAAAGGCGCTGTGCCCGCAAATGCGGGACACAGCGCCTTTTTTTACTTCGGTTCGATGCGGATGCGACCGCAAGGCTCGCGCACGAGCGCCGTTCAGCCTTCCAGAACCGGTGAGCGGGTGCGCAGATATTCTTCGAAATCGGCGGCCACTTCCGGGTGACGCAGCGCGAATTCGACCGTGGCCTTCAGATAACCGAGCTTGCTGCCGCAATCGAAACGCGTGCCGTGATACTTGTACGCCAGCACCTGTTCGTCGGCGAGCAGCGACTGGATTGCGTCCGTCAGTTGCAATTCGCCGCCCGCGCCCGGCTTGATCGAGCGGATGTGGTTGAAGATGCGCGGCTTGAGCACGTAGCGGCCCACGACGCCGAGATTCGACGGCGCCACGTCAGGCTCCGGCTTTTCGATGATGCCCGACATCTTGATGATCGAATCTTCCCACTCCTTGCCGTCGACGATCCCGTATGACCTGGTCTCCTTCGGCGGGATTTCTTCGACGCCGATCACCGAGCTGTGATAGTGGTCGAACACCTCGATCATCTGCGTCATCACGGGCGGCGTGCCGTATAGCAGGTCGTCCGCGAGAATCACGGCGAACGGGTTGTCGCCGACCAGCTTTTCCGCGCAGAGCACCGCGTGGCCGAGGCCCAGCGCTTCCGGTTGGCGCACGTAGAAGCAGTCGACGTGGCTCGGCTTGATGCTGCGGACCAGTTCGAGCAGCTTGTCCTTGCCGCGCGCTTCCAGTTCGGCCTCGATCTCATAGGATTTGTCGAAGTGATCTTCGATCGCGCGCTTGCTGCGGCCCGTGACGAAGATCATTTCGGTGATGCCGGCCGCCATTGCTTCTTCGACCGCGTACTGGATCAGTGGCTTGTCGACGATCGGCAGCATTTCTTTCGGGCTTGCCTTCGTGGCCGGGAGGAACCGGGTGCCGAGACCTGCCACCGGAAATACCGCCTTTGTAACTTTTAGCATTTGAATACCCTGAGTCCTCTGGTTTAGCTTTCAGTCCCTGCCCGCCGGTTCAACGGCGGGCAGGGAGCGTCGATCAGGCCGGCAAGCGGGCCAATTGGGCTTTCAGCTTGCCCACCGTGGCCTCGAATTCGGCAAGCCTCTTCTGCTCCTGCTCAACGACTGCCGGCGGCGCCTTGGCAACGAAACTTTCATTCTGCAGTTTTGCGTTGCATTTGATGACTTCGTTGCCGAGCCGCGCAATTTCCTTCGACAAACGCTCACGTTCAACCGCTACATCGATCTCCACCTTCAGCACGAGCTTATCACTGCCTACGATAGCAATCGGCGCGCCATCCGCCTGTGCATCGAGCGCGGCTTCGTCGGCGATGATCTGCACTTCCGACAGCCGGGCCAATGCCTGGGCGTACGGAGCAAAGGTGCGCAGGCGCTCCGCGTTGCCGGTGGCGAGCAGCGGCACCTTGACAGCCGGCGACAGATTCATTTCGCCGCGCAGATTGCGGCACGCATCGATCACCGCTTTCAGGTCGGCCGCCCACTGTTCAGCCTCTTCGTCGAGCTTCGCCGGCTCGGCGATGGGGTACGGCTGCACCATGATGGATGCCTCGCCCTCGGCCGCGCCCGAGGGATAACGTCCGGCCAGCGGCGCCACTTTCTGCCACAGCGCTTCGGTGATGAACGGTATCACCGGATGCGCCAGGCGCAGCACCGTTTCGAGCACGCGCAGCAGCGTGCGGCGCGTGGCGCGCTGCTGGTTCGGCTCGCCCGTCTGGATCTGCACCTTGGCGAGTTCGAGATACCAGTCACAGTATTCGTCCCAGACGAACTTGTATAGGGCGTTGGCGACATTGTCGAAACGATAGTCGGAAAAGCCCTTGGAAATTTCCGCTTCAACGCGTTGCAGGCGCGACACGATCCAGCGGTCCGCCGACGAGAAATGCAGATGCCCGTCCGGACCGCATTCGCCGCACTGTTCTGGCTTGCCGAAGCCGCAATCGTGGCCCTCGCAGTTCATCAGCACGAAACGCGTGGCGTTCCACAGCTTGTTGCAAAAGTTGCGATAGCCTTCGCAGCGCGCGAGGTCGAAGTTGACGTTGCGCCCGAGCGTGGCCATCGACGCCATCGTGAAGCGCAGCGCGTCGGTGCCGAACGCGGGAATGCCGTCGGGGAATTCCTTGCGGGTTTTCTTTTCGATCGACGCGGCCTGCTTCGGATTCATCAGGCCGGTGGTGCGCTTGGCGACCAGCGCGTCGAGGTCGATGCCGTCGACGATATCGATCGGGTCGAGCGTATTGCCCTTGCTCTTCGACATCTTCTGGCCTTCGGCGTCGCGCACCAGACCGTGCACGTAGACGGTGTCGAACGGCACGCGGCCGGTGAAGTGCGTGGTCATCATGACCATGCGCGCGACCCAGAAGAAGATGATGTCGAAGCCGGTGACCAGCACCGACGACGGCATGAAGTGCTCCAGCTCCGGCGTTTCGTTCGGCCAGCCGAGCGACGAGAACGGCACCAGCGCCGACGAGAACCACGTGTCGAGCACGTCTTCGTCGCGCTTGAGCGCACCCGTGTAGCCGGCTGCGGTGGCCTTCGCGCGCGCGTCCTCTTCGGTCTTCGCGACGAAGATTTCGCCGTCTTCGCCGTACCACGCCGGAATCTGATGGCCCCACCAGAGCTGGCGCGAGATGCACCAGTCCTGGATGTTCTCGAGCCACTGGTAGTAGGTGGTGGTCCAGTTTTCCGGCACGAACCTGATCTCGCCGCTGCGCACCACGTCTAGCGCGGTTTCGGCGATCGATTTGCCCGGATTGAAGGTGCCTTCCGGCGCCGGCTTGCTCATTGCGACGAACCACTGGTCCGTCAGCATCGGCTCGATCACGACGCCCGTGCGGTCGCCGCGCGGCACCATCAGCTTGTGCGGCTTGACCGATTCGAGCGCGCCAAGCGCTTCGAGGTCGGCCACCACCTGCTTGCGCGCTTCGAAACGATCGAGGCCGCGATATTTCTCCGGCGCGTTGCCGTTGATTTTCGCGTCAAGCGTGAGGATTTCGATTTGCGGCAGCTTGTGGCGCAGGCCGACCTGATAGTCGTTGAAGTCGTGCGCGGGCGTGACCTTCACGACGCCCGTGCCGAATTCGCGGTCGACGTAGTCGTCGGCGATGATCGGCACTTCGCGGTTCGACAGCGGCAGCGTGACCGTCTTGCCGATCAGATGCGCGTAGCGCTCGTCTTCCGGGTGAACCATCACGGCGGTGTCGCCGAGCATGGTTTCCGGCCGCGTGGTGGCGACCGTCAGATGGCCCGAGCCGTCGGTGAGCGGATATTGGATGTGCCAGAGGTGGCCGTTTTCTTCCTCGCTGACCACTTCGAGGTCGGACACGGCGGTGAGCAGCACCGGGTCCCAGTTGACGAGACGCTTGCCGCGATAGATCAGGCCCTGTTCATACAGACGCACGAACACGTCGCGCACGGCGGCCGACATCTTGTCGTCCATCGTGAAGTATTCGCGCGACCAGTCGATCGACGCTCCCAAACGGCGCACCTGGTTCGTGATGGTCGAGCCGGACTCCTGTTTCCATTCCCACACGCGTTCGACGAACTTCTCGCGGCCGAGGTCGTGGCGCGACACGCCCTGCGCGTCCAGCTGCCGTTCGACGACGATCTGCGTGGCGATCCCCGCGTGGTCCGTGCCCGGCACCCACAGCGTGTTTTCGCCGAGCATGCGGTGATAGCGGGTGAGGCCGTCCATGATGGTCTGGTTGAACGCATGGCCCATGTGCAGGGTGCCCGTGACGTTCGGCGGCGGCAACTGGATGGAGAAATCCTTGCGGTTTTCGTCGAAGGAGGGCGCCGCGTAGGCGCGCTTTTCCCATTCAGGGCCCCAGTGGGCTTCGATGGTGTGGGGCTCGAAGCTTTTGGCAAGCGTTGAGGTGATGTCGCTCGGGGTCTCGCTCATGTGTCGTTCGGCTGGTAAATGCAAAGAATGGTCGATTATAAGCGGGGCGGGGGTGGGGAGGGTTTTTGGGTGCTGCGCGGTGCCCGGTGGGTTTGGGTGTGGGGCGCTTTCCGGTGTGTTTTTTTCGGGGGTGGGCTTTCTTTGAAGTTGCGGTGGTCTATTGGCGTTGCGCCGGTGTTCTTATGGTGTTGGCCTTTCATTGAGTTCACGGTGGTCTGTTAGTGTTGCCCCGCAGAGGGGCAACATACTGGTAACCCCGTGTTTCCTATAACCCTTACCAGGCAAGGCTTCCAACTGGTGACCCGGTTCCGGCGTCCGCGGAAACAGGTTCCGTGGGGAGCCAGTGGGGAATTTGCGGGCGCTTTGCGGGAACCGGACGGCACCCGCTGCGGTTCTATCTCGACGCGCACTGCGCCGCGCTCGAATGGATATGCAAACATGCTGACGCTAATGACGGGCGCTCGCCGCAGCGCAACGCGCCATGATTTCAATCGCAGGAACGAAGTGCCATTGCCGGAACTCCGGGGCGAAAAGCGCGAACTGGTCAAACCCAGGCTTCGCGTCGTCT